>NZ_JAZHDB010000040.1:3087-6847 GCF_036584575.1 Desulfolutivibrio sp. | reverse complement strand
AGCAGGGCGGCGGTGACGCGGGTCTTGCCCACGCCGGTGTCGGTTCCGGTGATGAGCCACGACCCGGCGACGGGGGGTCCGGGGGAATGATTCCCCCCGGGCGGGGTACGGGGCAGCAGCCCCGATCATACAAGGATACCTATGGACACATTCGAACAACGCGCTGAAAAAGCGGCGGCGGATATGCGGCTGCGCGGCGTGCTGCAGCGCGCGGCAGGCGTGTTGCGCGGCCTGCGGGAGCGCGCGTTCGCCGATTTCGAGGATTTCGAGGCGGCGCGGCAGCGGCTTCGCGAGGCCAGGCTTCGGGCGGTGCTGCGGCTGCCGGAGATGCTGGCCAGGCTTGAGGAGCGGGTCACGGCGGCAGGCGGCGTGGTGCACTATGCCGGGGATGCGCGCCAGGCCAGGGAGATCGTGGTGGGTCTGGCCCGGGAGCGGGACGTCCGGCTGGTGGTCAAGGGCAAGTCCATGATCAGCGAGGAGATCGGGCTCAATGGGGCGTTTGCGGCGGTGGGCATCGAGTCCGTGGAGACGGACCTGGGGGAATACATCATCCAGCTTGCGGGCGAAGGCCCGTCGCACATCATCTCCCCGGCCCTGCACAAGTCCAAGGACGAGGTGGCGGCGCTTTTTTTGGAGAAGCTGGGCCGCACGGCGGACACCGCCCCGGAGCTGACGCGGATCGCCCGGGAGGCGCTTCGGGAAAAATTTCTGGCGGCGGACATGGGGGTCACGGGCGCGAACATGGCCGTGGCCGACACGGGCAGCGTGATCTTGCTGGAAAACGAAGGCAACATCCGCTTTTCCACCACCTGCCCCCGGGTGCATGTGGCGGTCATGAGCATCGAAAAGGTGGTGGAGACGCTCGGCGACGCCGGGGACGTGCTGGCGCTTTTGCCGCGTAGCGCCACGGGTCAGCGTATGCCGGTCTATTTGTCGGTCTTCACGGGCCCGCGCCGGGCGGACGAGGCGGACGGGGCCGGGGAGTTTCATCTGGTGCTTCTGGATAACGGCCGCAGCCGGATTCTGGCCGATCCCCTGATGCGCGAGATGCTTTTGTGCGTGCGCTGCGGGGCCTGCCTGAACGTGTGCCCGGTGTACAAGACCATCGGCGGCCATGCCTACGGCTGGGTCTATCCGGGCCCCATGGGATCGGTTTTGACGCCGCTGCTCATGCCCTCCAGGGAGACCTTCGCCCTGGCCCACGCCTGCACCGGCTGCGGGGCCTGCCGGGAGGCCTGCCCGGCGGGCATCGACCATCCGGGGCTGCTTTTGGAGCTGCGGCGGCGCGGCGCGGAGGACATGGGTTGGTGCGGCCGGGGCGAACGCCTGCTGGCCGGGGCGGCGGCAGCCACGCTCACGCGCCCGCTGCTTTACCGGGGGCTCATGGGCGGCCTGCGGGCCCTGGACCCGGGCCTTGCGGCGCTGTCCAGATTTCCGGGCCTGCGGGCGTTTGCCAGGAGGCGGATGGTTCCCAGGCTCAAGCCCCCCTTCTGGACCCGGGCCAAGGCGTCGGCCCGGGCGAGGCTGCGCCGGGGAGGCGACCGATGAAACCGTCCGGAAAATGCACTGTCCCCGACGCCCGTGCGGCCATGCTGGCTCGCCTGGAGGCGGCCCTTTCGGATGCGCCGCGCCCGCCGGAACAAACGTCGGCCCCGGCGGCCCAGCAGATCGACCAGCCAGACGGCGACGCCCTGCTGGCCGCCTTCCTGGGCAATCTGGACATGGCCGGGGTGACCCACTACACGGCCGCGACCCCGCAGGAGGCGGCGGACGCAATCCGGTCATATTTACGCGCCGCAGGGGCGCACCGCGTCGCGGTCTGGGAGGGGGACGTGCTTGCCGGGATGGCGGGATTCGACGTCCCGGGGGTGGTGCGCGACATGGGGCTGGCCGTGGCCACGCCCCACGGGGAGCGGCCATGCCCGGACGCGGCCCGGGCGGAGGTGGGGATCACGGGGGCGACGGCGGGTCTGGCCGCGACCGGGACCGTGGTCGTCACCAGCGGGCCGGGCATGCCCCGGTCGGTGTCCATCGCGGCCCCCGCGCATATGGCGCTTATGCCGCAAAGCCGCATCCTGCCCGACCTGGCGGCCTATTTTGCGACGCTTTCCCCGACCGCCGGACTCCCGTCGGCCATCCACGCCATCTCCGGGGCCAGCAGCACCGGTGATATCGAATTCGTGTACGTCAAGGGAGCCCACGGCCCGGTGGCCGTGCATGTGATCGTGCTGGGCTGGCGGTGACCCGCCGTCTGCCGTAATGCGAAAGCGGCGTGCGACGCCCCGGTCGGCTGGCCGATACCCGGACTTTTTGGAACATGGAAAAGGAGCTTTTTCGAGAGTTGCGCCGCGTCAGACGAAGGCGCTGAGGGTCTTGGCGGCCTGTTCTTCGAACTCCGTCAAGATCCCGGGCAGCATCTGCATGTCGATGCCGAGCGTCTCCCAGGCCGAGGCCTCGAAGGGCGGCAGCACATAGAGGTTGCCGACGGGGATATCCATGGCGTTGGCCAGAAGGTCCGCCACATGGATGATGGCCGCCTGCTGGGGATTCCCCGCCTCGGCCGGGCTGTGGTGGTGGTTGATGCCGTCGCTTATGCCGCCGGGGAAGCGCCAGTGGGCCAGAAGGGGTTTGCTGACGTCGGTGTGGATGTAACCGAATGTCGCACGCTCGGCCTCAACGACCGGCACCCGGTTTTCCCGGGCGTACAGCAGGGCGTCGGTGGAGGCGTAGGGCATTTTCTTGAAAAGGATCAGCCGCCCGGCATCGTGCAAAAGCCCCTCCACAAAAAACCGTTCCACGTTGTTGATCCCGACGGCGTTGGCCAAAAGCTTGGCCAAAAGCCCGCATGATATGGCGTGCCGCCAAAAGGACCGCATGTCCACCAACTCCGGGGGGATGCCCTTGAAGTAGTTGATGGCCGTCACCCCCAGGGCCAGGGTGGAGATCTGGTCCATGCCGATCAGCGCCACGGCCCGGTCAATCGTGTCCACGGCCCCGGAAAAATTGTACAGCGGGCTATTGGCCAGCCGCAAAAGCTTGGCCGACAGGCTGACGTCCCGGCTGATCAGGGCCGTGATGCGGCCCACGGAGGATTTCGGCGAATCCATTTCCTCCTTGAGCTTGAAATAGATGTCCGGAAACGAGGCCAGTTCCGTTTCGTGGGCCACCAGCCGGGCCGGGGCCGCAATCTCCATGGGCATGACGTCGGAGAGATGCTCCACATTGACCGCCCGCCGCTCCTCCAGGGACGGCAGGGCCACGCCCCGGGCCATGTCCAGGGCCACGGCCCCGGCCACATGCCGATAAAGGGCCAGGACCACGGGATGGTCCGGGTCCAGGAAGGCGAAAAAGTCGCTGGCGTAGGCGGCCGCCCCCTCCAGGTGTTGGTTGACTGCGTCCTGGTCGGGGGGGGCGCCCCCTGAGGCGTCGTCGACGTCCACGCCCGTGACCCCGAGCCTGCGGAAGATGTCCAGATGGCGGGGGCCGATGACCTGTCCGGCGGGCAGGACAAGCCGCCCGTCCGGGGTGGCGACGTCCTCCGCCGCGACCATTCCTGGAATGATGGCGTCAATGGGGAGAAGCGGCATGGCTCACCCGCCTTGAGGCGCTACGGCCGTACCCGGCAGCGGCACGGGGACGTTGCGCGAGAGCGCCCGGAAATATGTGATGACGTTTGGCATCGGTCCCTGGATTATTTGGTAGCCCATGCTTGCCGTGCAACACCCTAAAGACACGACTGTGGTTTTTACTCATTCCCTGC
>NZ_JAZHDB010000040.1:0-2987 GCF_036584575.1 Desulfolutivibrio sp. | reverse complement strand
TTGGCGCGCCCTGCGGCCACCGCCCGCCGCCGCGCTAAATCCGCTGATACGCCACGGCCCCGGAGCACCACCAAAAAACACGACCGTGTTTTTTACCTATCCCTTGCTTGGCGCGCCCTGCGGCCACCGCCCGCCGCCGCGCTAAATCCGCTGATACGCCACCGCGCCGGATATGAATTTGGGCCGGAAGGCCGAACTGATCTTATGCAGGGTCTCCGAATGCCCGAGCACCAAAAAACCGCCCGGGGCCAGATTTTCATAAAACGACCCCACCACCTTCTTCTTCATGGCGTCGTCGAAATAGATGATCACATTGCGGCAAAACACCACATGGGACTTGGGGATACGCTTGACGGCCAGGATGTCGTTTAAATTGAGCACCGAAAACGACGTGAGCGCCGCCACATGGGGCGCGACTTTGAGACCGTCCTTGACCACCGTGAAATACTTCTTTTTTATCGTCTCGGGGGTGGTCTTGAAGGCGTAGTCGGCATAGATCCCGGCCCGGGCCTTAGCCACCATGGCCGGGGAGAGGTCGCAGCCGGTGATCTGGATTTTCCAACGCCGGATGTCCACCCCGAGCTCCTCGTGGAGCATGATGGCCAGGGTGTAGGGTTCCTCGCCCGAGGAGCAGCCTGCGGACCAGATGTTGATCTCCAGGCGGCCCGCCTTGCGCTGTTCGGCCAGAAGCGGCAGCAGGATGTGGGTTTTGAACCCGTCGAGCTGTTTCAAGTCCCGATACAGGCTGGTCTCGTTGGTGGTCACCAGTTCGAAGACCAACTGCAATTCCTTGTCACGGCCCGGGTCGTGACGCAAAAGGCGCAGATAGTCGCCGAAGGACTTGAGCCCAAGCTCCCCCAGGCGCTTGCCGAACCGGTTTTCAAAAAGGTACTTGCGTTTTTCGTCCACCCAGATGCCGCATTTGGCGTAAATAAAGTCCCGAAGCTCCCGGAACTCGTCGTCGGTGATGGCCGCTGTACGCCGCAACAAAAGCGGCCCGGGGGCGGAGGTGGTGGAGAGAGATATGCTCATGGTTATGGACAAAGCTGGATTTCACCCGCTTTTAGCAGGGGTTGTTTCCGATGACAAGTCGATGCGCCGTTTTCTGGATCGTTTGAACGAAGCGTTCCGCAGGCATGTGCAGAAACATCGTTGCACATGCTGTGCATGACGCAGATTATACCTGAAACTGCATACGCCGTCATCAGACGAGGGGAGGCAAAGAAGCGGGCACCATGTCACTATGGCTTTTTTCCCGGCCGTGTGCAACGATTTTGAGGGCGGCGGGACACCCGCGCAAAATGGCGGCGACACCCGGAACACGGCGACCCACCCAGACAAGGAGACCACCGGCCATGAAAAGTTATCGCAAAGAACTGTGGATGCAGGTGCCCTCCCGGCGCGGCTTCGTGAACATCACCCCCGAGGTGGAGGCCTGCCTGCGCGAATCGGGCATTCAGGAAGGCCTGTGTCTGGTCAACGCCATGCACATCACCGCCTCGGTGTTCATCAACGACGACGAGCCGGGCCTGCACCACGACTACGAGGTCTGGCTGGAAAAGATCGCCCCCCATGAGCCCGTGAGCCAGTACCGCCACAATACGGGCGAAGACAACGCCGACGCCCACATGAAGCGCCAGGTCATGGGCCGCGAGGTGGTGGTGGCGGTCACCGGGGGACGCCTGGACTTCGGGACATGGGAACGCATTTTCTACGGCGAATTCGACGGCCGCCGCAAAAAACGGGTGCTGGTCAAGATCATCGGCGAATAGGCCCGGCCGTCCTTTCCGGCCGCGCCCCGGGTCTTTCCCGGTTGCGTTGACAGGCCCAAACACCATCGCATAAGCAAACACCCTCGCCCCGCCGGAGGGCAGGGAGACGGTTGCATGGCGCACATCTTTCGGGTTGGCGAACTGACACGGGCGGTCAAGGAGGTGCTTGAGGCCGAATTCCCGCTGGTGTTCGTGCGCGGCCAGATCTCCAACCTGTCGCGCCCCTCGTCGGGGCACATCTATTTCACCCTGAAAGACCCCGAGGCGGCCCTGGCGGCGGTGTGGTTCCGCGGGGCCCACGGCGGGACCACGACCGGAACCGGGGAACGCTACAACCCGGTCACCGGCGAGGTTTTGGAGCCGGGGGCGGCCCTGCGGCTTACCGACGGCATGGAGGTCTTGTGCGCCGGTCGGCTGACGGTCTATCCGCCGCGCGGGGCCTACCAACTGGTGGTGGAGATGGTGGAGGAGCTCGGCGCGGGCAGGCTCCACCAGGAGTTCGAGGCCTTAAAGCGCGAACTGGCCGCCCTGGGCTATTTCGACGCCGGTCGCAAACGCCCCCTGCCGCCCCACCCTGTCCGCGTGGCCGTGGTCACCGCCAGCACCAGCGCCGCCGTGCGCGACTTCATCAAGGTCGGCCGGGGGCGCGGCTTCGGCTGCCAGGTGCGCATCCACGACACCCCGGTGCAGGGCGAGGCCGCGCCCGGGCGCATCGCAGCGGCCATTTCGGACATCGGCCGCCAGGGCTGGGCCCAGGTGGCGGTGCTCATCCGGGGAGGCGGGTCCATCGAGGATCTGTGGGCCTTCAACACCCGGGTCGTGGCCGACGCCGTTTTCGCCTGCCCCGTGCCCGTGCTCACGGGCGTCGGGCACGAGGTGGACACCACCATCGCGGACATGACGGCCGACGTGCGGGCCGCCACCCCGTCCCATGCGGCCCAGACCCTGTGGCCCGAGCGGCGGATCTACATGCAGCGCGTGGACGACCTGGAGACCGCCGCCGTGGCCGCCGTGCGCCGCCTCCTGGCGGAGAGGGAGGCGCGCCTGGCCCACCTGACCCGGGGGCTGTCCTGGCTGTCCCCGGCTGGGCGCCTGGAGCGCGCGGCCCTGACCCTGGCCGCCCTGTCCGGGGGGCTCACCCGGGCCGCAGCGGCCCTGGCGCTTGTGCATGTCGTAGATCTCGCCGCAGGAGGTGGGCTTGCCGTGAAAGTCCCT
>NZ_JAZHDB010000039.1:0-6864 GCF_036584575.1 Desulfolutivibrio sp. | reverse complement strand
TCGGCGCGGGCAGGGCGGCCCGCACGGCGGCCAGGACGGCGTCCTGGGCCGTTTTGGCCGGGTCGTAGCGCACCACCAGGCAGGCGCAGGCCGGATTGCTGCGGGTGTCGAGGATGCCCGCGATGTCGGCGCAGGCGGAGGCGGCCGTGGACAGAAGCGATGCCGGGCGCAGTCTCAGGCGCAGACGTCCGGGCAGGGCGTGGGTGATGCGAAGGGTGGCTGTGGCGTGCATGGCGCTTGAAAAGATCCTGAGGATGCGGGTTTAGGGGCGTCTGCGGGGGACGGGCGAGGGGCGCAGGGCTGGGCCTTCCGGAACAGTCGGCGTGACCAAATCGAATACAATAATGATTTCCATTCTCATGATGGAAGCCCTCTATCCCATAATCCCGGGTCGCGCAAGGGGTTTATCCTGCTGTCGGGGGCCATCCGTAGACTGCCTGCCGCCGTGCCGCGACGGTCCTGTTCCGGGGATGCGCGGCCGTCCGGACCTCCCCATGCCCGATTGTCCCGCTTTCTACAGAATGTCACAGAGCAATCGCTTGACGACAGTCCCTGTTTCATGCGCCATACCGGGGCCGGACAACGAAGCGCCCATGTGAGGCGAAAGGGGAGACATCATGCGCCATCGGTTGAAAACCATGACCCGTCAGGCCGGGAAACCCTTGGACGGCCTGGAATATACCGGCGACGCCCCGGCCGTGGCGACCACGGTGGCCACCATGGTGTACGGGCCGCAGGGGGCGACGATGACCGGGCCGGATGACGGCGAAACGCTCCATCCCCTGCCGGTCACGGACGGCGACAAGATGTGGATCGACGTGGCCGGGTTGCACCAGCCCGAGGCCATACGCCGGGTGGGCGGGCTTTTCGGGGTGCATCCGCTCATCCTGGAGGACATCGTGCAGGTGGGGCAGCGCCCCAAGCTTGAGGACATGGAGGACTACCTGTTTCTCGTGACCAAGGCCTGGCGGTACGATCCTCAGGCCAAGACCCTGGGCGAAAGCCAGATCAGCTTTGTTCTGGGACGCCACGCCCTGGCCACCTTCCGCGAGGGGGACGTGCCCGCCTTCGACGGGGTTCGGGCCCGTGTTGCCGCGGGCCGGGGCCGGGTGCGGGGCATGGGCGCGGATTATCTGCTCTATGCCCTGCTCGACGCCTTGGTGGACGAGCATTTCGTGTGCCTGGAGAAGGTGGGCGAGGACATCGAGGATTTGGGGGACAAGCTTTTGGCCGATCCCGAACCGGCGGATCTGGAGGTCATCCACAAGCTCAAGCGCGAAACCATCTATCTGCGCAAAAGCATCTGGCCCCTGCGCGAGGTGATTTCCCGACTGGCCGAAGGGGAGAGCGAGCTGCTCTCCCCTCAGACGCGGCTGTACTACCGCGACCTCTACGAGCACGTGATCCAGGTCATGGATACGGTGGAGGGCCTTTTGGACATCGTGGGCGGCATGGTGGACATCTACTTGTCCACCATCAGCTTCCGGTTAAACGCCATCATGAAGGTCTTAACGCTTATCTCCACGCTTTTCATGCCCATGACCTTTGTGGCCGGGGTCTACGGCATGAATTTCGAGTTCATGCCCGAGCTCAAGTGGCCCCTGGGCTATCCCATGGCCATCGGGATCATGCTGTGCATGTCCGGCGGGCTTTTCGGCCTTTTCAAATGGAAGAAGTGGATCTGATCACTTCCCTCCCCCCTGTACCTGCGGGATGAACGCGCCGTAACCCTCCTTCTCCATCTCCTCCAGGGGGATGAAGCGCAGCGCCGCCGAATTGATGCAATACCGCTGGCCCGAAGGGCGGGGGCCGTCGTCGAACACATGCCCCAGGTGGGAGTCGGCCAGGGAGCTTCGGACCTCGGTGCGGGCCATGCCGTGGCTGGCGTCCGACCGGGCGGCCACGGCCCCCGTGCCGATGGGCCGGGTGAAGCTCGGCCAGCCTGTGCCGGAGTCGAACTTGTCGGCGGAGCTGAAAAGCGGCTCCCCGGACACCACGTCCACATAAATGCCTGGCCGTTTCTCGTTCCAGTAGGGGTTGCCGAAGGCCGGTTCGGTGCCCGCCTTGCGGGCGACCTCGAAGGAAAGGGGCGACAGGCGCTTTTGCAGTTCGGCGTCGTCCGGCCGGACATAGCCGACAGACGGCTCGGCGGCGCCCGGGGGCGTCGCGTCCGTTTTGACTGGCGCGCCCGGCGCGCCCGGTGCGACCGGGGTGACTGGCTCGACTGGCGCGACCGGGTTGATCGACGCGCCCGGCGCGTCTTTGCCCCAGACCGCGTCCAGGTACGGCCCGCGCCCTGAATAGCGGTGGTAATTGCCGTAGCTCACGGCATGCTTGGCGTAATAATTCTGGTGTTCCTCCTCGGCCGGATAAAACGGGGCCACCGGGAAAAGCGGCACGTCCAGGGGCTTTTTGAAGCGGCCCGAGGCGGCCATGACGTCGCGGACGTTTTCGGCGATTCGCTTCTGGTTCTCGTCGGCGTAATAGATCGCCGTGCGGTATTGCGACCCCCGGTCGGCGAACTGTCCGCCCGGGTCCGTGGGGTCGATGTTCTTGAAGAAAATCCGGACCAGATCCTCGTAGGAGATTTTCGCCGGGTCGTAGACCACGCGAACCGCCTCCACATGGCCGGTTTTCCCCGTGGACACGGCGGCGTAGGAGGGGGCGGGGTCGTGGCCGCCGGTATAGCCGGAGACGGCCTCGATCACCCCGGGTTTTTTCTCCATGGCCGCCTCCAGGCACCAGAAACAGCCTCCGGCGAAGACGGCGCTTTCGGTCTTTTCAGTGGGTTGCATAGGGGGATCCGTTTGGGCAGGTGCGGGTTGGGTTGTGAAAAGAGCCAGAACGGCCGCAAGTAAGCCAATGAGAAGTCGTTTTTTTCGCATGGGCATGTCCCAATCACTGTTGAGTGGTAATAAAGTGGCCGGATCGGCATGTCCAGAAAACAGACCGGATTGCTAGGAGAATAGGGCGTCAGGGGAGAAAGTCAAAGGGCTGTCGGCGGAAAAAGGGGAACACCGTCCCGGTGAAGGCCGGGACCGGTCACGGGCGCCCACGGCGGAAAACCGGGGACGGCGGGGACTGGGAGGGGGCTTGATTCAGATGCACAACCGGAGGCGAAGGGTTTCCAGCACCTCCAAGGCCACGGCCAGCTTGTCAACAGGAATGTCCGCCAGGGTTTCCCGATGCACGCCCATGGCCACGGCATGGATGGAGTCCTTGTACTCCAGTATCTTTGCGGTCAGTCGGACCCGGTTGCGCCGCCGGTCGCCCGGCACGGGCTCCCGGCGCACCCAGCCGAGTTTCTCCAGACGGTCCAGAAGCCGCACCACCGTGGGGCATTCCACGAAGAGCCGATCCGCGATCTCCCTCTGGGACAGGGGCTTGTCCGCCGTGGCCAGGGTGAAGATCACGCTCCAGGAGGCGCTGGACAGGCCCAGGGGCCGTAACTGCTCGTCGATTTTTGCCCGCCAGGCGCGTGCCGTCTCGTACAGGGCGATGACGAAGCGTTCCTCTGGGGCGGCGGCTTCGCACAGGGGCAGGGCGATGTCATCCTGCTGTCCGGAGGTATTCGGGGCGCCTGGGGGACAGGCGCAGACCGGGGCGGTTTCGCGCGCCGCGCTCACGATCCGGCTCCGGGTTCGGAGGATTGCGGATGGCTCCGGCGGAAAAGGCCGCCGATCTGCATGATGAGCTTGAAAAAAACCGGGATGAAAAAGGGCGCGATGAACGTGGCCCCGAGCATGCCGCCGATGACCCCGGTGCCGATGGCGTGGCGGCTGGCCGCGCCGGCGCCGGAGCTGATGGCCAGGGGCAGGCAGCCCAGGACGAAGGCCAGGGAGGTCATGATGATGGGCCGAAAGCGCAGCCGGGCCGCTTCCGTGGCGGCGTCGGTCAGGGACATGCCCTGCTTCATGCGCAGGACCGCGAACTCCACGATGAGGATGGCGTTTTTGGCCGCCAGGCCGATGAGCGTCACCAGGGCGACCTGGAAATAGATGTCGTTGGACAGCCCGCGTCCCCAGGTGGCCAGGATCGCGCCGAAAAGCGCAAACGGCACGGCCAGGATGACGGCTACGGGCAGCGACCAACGTTCGTACTGGGCGGACAGGATGAGAAAGACCATGACGATGGCCAGGGCGAACACCAGGGTGGACGTTCCGGCCATGGCCCGTTCCTGGTAGGACGAGCCGGTCCAGGCCAGGGCGTAGTCCGAGGGCAGGGCCTCTTTGGCGGCGGCCTCCATGGCGTCCAGGGCCTGGCCCGAGCTGTAGCCCGGGGCCGGATCGCCCATGAGCTTGGCCGCCGGGAACACGTTGTAGCGCTCCATGACCTCGGGGCCGCTGGACTGCTCCACCGTGACCAGGGCCGTAAGCGGAATCATTTCGCCCTTTTGAGTGCGCACGAAGACGTCGCGCAGATCCTCGGGGCGATCCCGGAAGTTGGCCTCGGATTGCAGCATGACCCGAAAGGTGCGCCCGTACTTGTTGAAATCGTTGACGTAGTAGGCCCCGAAGGTGGACTGCATGACCTCGAAGACGTCATCCACGGACACGCCCAGGGCCTTGGCCTTCTGACGGTCCAGGGTCACCTTGATCTGGGGCACGTTGGCCCCGAAGGTGGTGGACACCCGGCCGAGCTCGGGGCGCTTGCCCGCCGCAGCGATGACCTTTTCGGTCATGGCCGCCAGATCCTTGGGCGTGCCTTCTCCCCGGCTCTGTATAAAGGCCTCGAAACCGCCGGTGCTGCTCATGCCCGAGATGGGCGGCGGGTTAAACGCCAGGGCCAGGCCCTTGGGCTGGGTCATGCCCCGGCCGAAGACCCGCTTGACCAGGTCAAACGAGCTGTGCCCCGGCGCCGTGCGCTCGCGCCAGTCCTTCATGGGCAGAAACGTGGTGCCGTAATTGGACCGGCTGGCGCCGCTTATCAGGTCGTATCCGGCGAAGGTCATGACCTCCTTGATGTCGGGATCGGCCATGTGCATGGCGTCCAGGGCGTCGGTGACGGCCAGGGTGTTGCTCAGGGACGCGCCGTCGGGCAGCACGGTCAGGGCCAGGATGTAGCCCTGGTCCTCGTCGGGCAGAAGGCCGCTGGGGACGTGGGAAAAAAGCCAGTACGTCCCGCCGCACAGGACCGCGAAAAGGATCAGGGCCACCGAGGTCCGGCGGATGAGGAAGCGCACCCCGGCGGTGTAGCCGTCGGTGATGCGGTCAAACAGGGTGTTGAAGGCCCGAAAGACCCGGTTGGGCTCCTGGTGGCCGGGTTTGAGCAACAGGGCGCACAAGGACGGGGTGAGCGTCAGGGCCACCAGCCCCGAGATGGTCACGGACACGGCGATGGTGATGGCGAACTGCTTGTACATCTCGCCGGTTAAGCCCCCCAGAAAGGCCACGGGCACGAACACGGCGCACAGCACCAAGACGATGGCGATGACCGGCCCCGTGACCTGCTCCATGGCCCGGGCCGTGGCCTCTTTGGGCCCCAGCCCCCGGGTGCGCATGATGCGCTCCACGTTTTCCAAAACCACGATGGCGTCGTCCACCACGATGCCGATGGCCAGCACCATGCCGAAGAGCGTCAGGGTGTTGATGGTGAACCCCAGGGCGTACATGCCCGCGAACGTGCCGATGATGGACACGGGCACGGCCAGGCAGGGGATGAGCGTGGCCCTGAAGTTCTGCAAAAAGAGGTAGACCACCAAAAAGACCAGGATCATGGCCTCGACCAGGGTATGCACCACCTCGGTGATGGACACCCGCACGAAGGTGGTGGTGTCGTAGGGGATGGCGTAGGCGACGCCCTCGGGAAAGCGCGTGGACAGCTCGTCCATCTTGGCCTTGACCCGGTCGGCGGTGTCCAGGGCGTTGGCCCCCGGGGCCAGGAACACGCCCAGGGGGACGGCCGGTTTTCCGAAGCGCTTGCCCGTGAAGCCATAGTCCTTGGCCCCCAGCTCCACCCGGGCGATGTCCTTGACGCGCAGCACGGAGCCGTCGGGTTCGGCGCGCACGATGATGTTCTCGAACTCCTCGGCCGTGGTCAGGCGTCCCTGGGTGGTGACCATGTAGTTGATGTCCACATGCTCCAGCACGGGTTCCTGGCCGATGCGCCCGGCCGCGAACTGGGCGTTCTGCTCGGCGATGGCCCCGGCCACGTCGCCGGGGGTGAGCCCGAGCTGGGCCAGCTTGTCCGGCCGAAGCCAGACGCGCATGGAATAGTCCTTGGCCCCAAATATTTGGGCGTCGCCCACGCCCGGGAGGCGCTTGAGCTCGTCGAGCACGTTCACCAGGGCGTAATTGCTGAGGTAGATGGCGTCGTAGCGGCCGGAAGGGGAGTCCATGGACATGACCATGAGCATGCTGGAGGACTGCTTGGTGACGGTGACGCCCTGGCGGCGCACCTCCTCGGGCAGGCTGGTCAGGGCGGACTGGACCCGGTTGTTGACGTTGATGGTGGCCTGGTCGGGGTTGGTGCCCACGGCGAACGTCACGGAGATGGTCATGGAGCCGTCGCCGGCGCTGGTGGACTTCATGTACAGCATGTCGTCCACGCCGTTGATCTGCTGCTCCAGGGGGGCGGCCACGGTGGCCGCGATGACCTCGGGGCTGGCCCCGGGATAGTTGGTGGCCACGGCCACTTCGGGCGGGATGATGTCCGGGTACTGGGCGATGGGCAGCACCTTCAGGGCCACCAGCCCGGCCAGGGTGATGACCAGGGAGATGACCGTGGAGAAGATGGGGCGATTTAAGAAAAAACGCGAAATCATTGCGCGGCCTCCGCCTTGGGCGCCGGGGCGGCCTGAGCCTCGCCCGACCTCGTCCTCAAGGTCAAGGAATTCATCGAGTTCTTTGAGGAATCCAAGGTCGA
>NZ_JAZHDB010000038.1:0-28935 GCF_036584575.1 Desulfolutivibrio sp. | reverse complement strand
AGGCTCCACGTCGGCGCGTAGCCGCAGGGGCACATCAAACGGCATGAGAAGGGCCCCGGGCCTCGGGGGAGGTGGGGGGCACCAGGGGCTGGCTGTCGCCGTAGCCCACGGCGCGCACCCGGGTGGGGGGGATGCCGCCTTTTTCCACGATGTAGCGCACGATGGCCGCCGCCCGGGCCGAGGACAGCTCCCATTTGGAGGGATAGAGCCCGCCGCCGGATTCGCCGTCGTCGGCGTGGCCCCTGACTACGAGATCGATCTTGTGGGCCTTTAAGATGTCGATGATGCCCTGGAGCATCTTGTCCGAGCCGGGCTTGAGGGTGGCGGAGTTGGGATCGAAAAGCACGGGGCTGTTGACGTTTAAGAGCACGCCAGCGGAATCGGAACTCACCCCCGAGGTCTGGCGCAGGTTGGGATCGTTGGAGATGATCTCCTTGATCATGAGCGCCACTTCGTAGCGCAGCTTGTTTTCCTGGGAGAGTTTGAATTCCGGCCGCCCTACCTTGGCGTCCTTGGCCATGAAGGTGGGGATCTTCTCCAGGTTGACCACCTTTTCCTTGGTGGGCGCGTTTTTGTCCTGGAAGACCAGGGCCAGCTCGTTTTTTTGTTGCGGTTTCAGCGATGCGATCAACCACAGAAGCAGGAAAAAGGCCATCATGGCCGTCACAAAGTCGGCATAGGCCACCTTCCAACTGCCGCCATGGTGGGCCTTGTGGCCGCCGCCGCCCTTTTTGACGATGATGATCGGACTTGGTTCGCCCGTCTTACTTTTTGCCACGCAGGGCTCCTTCCAGATCCTCGAAGGAGGGGCGCACGTCCTCGGGAACGGCCCGACGGCCCATCTCAACCGAAAGCATAGGGGAGAAGCCGCTTTGCATGCCCAAAAGGGCCTCCTTGGCGCAGGCCAGAAAGGCCATCCTGCCGCCCGCCTGATGCTCGACGTTGGAGGCGATGGGGCCCACGAAGCCGTAACACATGAGAATACCCAAAAACGTGCCTACCAGGGCCGCGCCGATGCTATGCCCCAGCACCTCCGGGGGCTCGTTGATCTTGCCCATGGTCAGGACGATGCCCAAAACGGCGGCCACGATGCCAAGGCCCGGCAGGGAATCGGCCACCTTGTTGATGGCCGCCGGGGGGATGAGTTCATGGTGTTCGATGGTGCTGATGTCCAGGCTCATGAGGGCGTCGAAGCGGTGGGTCTCGATGCTCTCGGAGATGAGCACCTTTACGTTGTCGCAGATGAAATCGCGCAGGACGTGGTTGGCGGCCACGGACTTGAAGCGGCCGAAGATGGCGCTGCCGTCGGGTTTGTTGACATGGGCCTCCAGGGCCACGATGCCCTCGCGGCGGGCGATGTTCATGATCTCGTAGAGCAGGGTCAGCAGTTCAAGGAAGTCGGAACTGGAGGCCTCCTTGGCGGTGAAGACGGACAAGGCCTTTTTGATGGAGGCGATGACCACGGATTTGGGCGAGGAAATGAGAAAGGAGCCCAGAGCCGCGCCGCCGATGATCAAAAGCTCGATGGGCTGGAAAAGGGTATGCATGCTGCCGCCTTCGAGCATGTAGCCGCCGAAGACCGCACCGAGAACCACCACAATGCCGATTATCGCGAACATAGAAATTCAGCCATCCCGAAGTCGCATCGTTACGCGAGACAAAGCCGCTCGATCCCCGGCCAAACCCGGAGTCGACATGTCACAGGACCGGGGGCAGGGAACACAGCGGGATATCCAATCAACGAAATCCGCCAGGCCAAGGGTCTTGGCGCGGCGAAACCGTCATCGGGTTTCCCGCAAAAGGAAGCCGGAGAAATGGCTGCAACGAAGGGGAAGGCGAGACAAGATCCCCAGCCGGAGCCAGCCGACACGCGCCGCTCCATACCCAAAAAAGACCGTCCCTTTTCCCGGAAGGCGGAGTTTTCCACGCGGTCACGACGAACGCGGACAAACTCCCACAGACGCAGGCGATCCTATACGAAAAAAAGGCCGCTTGAAACAGAAAAAATGCCCCTGCGTCACGGGCATGCCGCATATTCCCGGCCCGCGGCGGTTCACCCGGCGCGCGGTTGTCCCGCCTCCGTCCCGGCCCTGCCCCGCCCCTCGACGCCTCCGGCCACGGCCTCCATGGCCTGGGCAAGGCTTTCCAAAAGGACTCCGGCCTCCTCCAGGCGGCCGCTGTCCAGGGACTCCTCCATAGCCCAGGCCATGTCGCGCACCTCCACAGCCGAGACGTTCCCGGCCGCTCCGGCCAGCTTGTGGGCCACATCGCGGGCCTTCTCCGCCCGTCCCTGGGCCATGGCCTGGCGCATCTGCCCCAGGTATTCCCGGCCGCTTTTGGCGAAACCGGCAAGGATGCTGCGATAGATCCCGGCCTTGCCGCCCAGACGGTACAGCCCCTCGTCCACGTCGAGCCCGGGAACTTCGCGCAACCATGCCTCATCCGAAAACGGCTCCTGGCCGGTTCCGGGACGCGCCTTCCCGGAGAGGTCGACGCCCCCCCCGTGGGGGGCGTCCTGGTGGCGCCAGTGCTCGGCCCAGGTGGCGATGACGGCGAAAAGACGCTTCCGATCCAGGGGCTTGGTCAGGTAGTCGTTCATTCCGGCGTCCAGGCAGCGCTGCCTGTCGCCAGGCAGGACATGGGCGGTCATGGCCACGATGGGCGTCCGCCCGCCGAGGGGCAGGGCGCGAATCCGCCTGGCCGCCTCATAGCCGTCCATCCCGGGCATGGAGACGTCCATGAAGATCATGTCGAAGGATTCCCGGGCGGCCATCTCCACGGCCTGGAGACCGTTTTCGGCCATGCTGGCGACAATGCCCGCGTCGGCGAAGATCTCACCGGCCACCAGCCGGTTGGTGGCGTTGTCCTCGGCCAGCAACACCCGCAGGCCCGGAAAGGAGGGCTCCGGTTCCTGCGCCGGTCGCTCGACCAACGGCGCGTCCGGGTCGCCGCCGGAGGGGACGAGGCCCATGGCCTGGGCCAGGCAGGCCTCAAGACCGGCCAACCCCACAGGTTTCTCGAGAAAATACCGCGCCCCGGGATAGGCGTCGTAAAGCGCCTCCCGGGCCTTTCCGGTCGGCGTGAGCACAATCGTCGGCGCGAAGTGGGCGAAAAGCCCGGACAGACCGTCGGCCCCTCCCGCCGACAGGTCGGCCAGCAGGACGCCGTCCACAATGACCGCATGAAACGCAGGACCGGCCTCGGAAATCCTGGACAACAGCTCCCTCCCGGTAGCCGCCTGCTCCGTCGTGGCCCCGAAACGCCGCAGGGCCTTGCCCACGGCCACGCCCAACCCCTGGTTGGCCGTGGCCACCAGGATGCGGCGGCCCTCGAACCGGGAGGCCGCCTTCCGGGCGTCCGGCAGGACCGAGGAATCCTTGTCCAGGATCACGGTGACCACAAATTCGCTGCCCCGGCCGACATCGCTCGTCACCCGCACATCGCCGCCCATGAGTCGGGCGATGTCCCTGGCGATGGACAGTCCAAGCCCTGTGCCGCCGTGCTTGCGGGTCACGGAGCCGTCGGCCTGGGTGAAGGCCTCGAACACGCTGTCCAGCTTTTCCCGGGGGATTCCTGATCCCGTGTCGCGCACGCCAAGGACAATCTCCGCCTGACTGTCCATATCCCGGGACAGGGAGGCCCGAATGACCACCTCGCCACGGTCGGTGAATTTGAAGGCGTTGGAGACCAGATTGACCATCACCTGGCGCAGGCGCAGGGGGTCGCCCAAAAGGCTGTCGGGAACGTCGGGGTCGAAATCGAGGATCAGTTCCACGTCCCTGTCGGTCACGGCCCCCCGAAACAGGTCAAGCACCTCGTCCAGGACGTCCGACAGCCGGAAGGCGATGCGCTCCATGGTCATCTTCCCGGCCTCGATCCGGGAAAAATCCAGGATGTCGTTGATGACCCGCAAGAGGGACCGGCTGGAGGCCCGGATGACGGAAAGGAATTGCCGCTGCCGGGGCGACAGGGGGGTTTTGAGGGTCAATTCGGCCATGCCGATGACCGCATTCATGGGGGTTCTGATTTCATGGCTCATGTTGGCCAGAAACTCGCCCTTGGCCCTGTTGGCGTCCTCAGCGATCTGCTTGGCCCCGGCCAGTTCCAGGGTGCGGCGGTTGACCAGCTCCTCCAGGCGTTCCCCGTGCAATTTGAGGGTCTGTTCATTTTGGCTGATGATGACCAGCATTTCGTTGAAGGTGTCGGACAGGCTTCCCAGTTCGTCCCGGCGGTCGGAGGGAAAGTGAAGGGAATAGTCCCGGCGCTGGCTTATGCGCCTGGCCACCCGGCGCATGTGGTCCAGAGGGTCGAGGATGGCGGACTTGACGAAAAAAAAGATCAGCGCCACCAAAACGACCTCCAGCAGGAAGGTGCGCAGGACGTTCGCCGCCACGGTCTCAAGCAGATCCTGCTCCATGTGCCGGGTGTGGACGAAGACGTTGAGGCTCCCCAGATTCCTGCCGTCCATCTCGATGCGCCTGGTCCGGCCGAGCATCCCGTCTTTTTCCCACAGGGAATTCACCTCATGCAGGGCGCCGCCGTCGCGTCGGCTCCCGGCCAGCACGCTTTCGCCGTCCTCGTCAAGCACGATCACGGCGAACAGATTGCCGTTGGCCATCTCCGTCTCGATGATCCGGGAGATCTCCCTGGCGTCCACGTTCCACATGGGGGACAACAGGAGGTGGGAAAGCCGCTCGGTGACCCTGTCGGCCAAAAGCCGCAGTTCCGACATGCGCGCGGTTTTGACGACATGGTAGTCGTAGAGGCTAAACGCCGCCAAAACCAAGGTGAAGGCCACCACCAAAAGCAGGCTCAGCTTGACCTGAAGCCTGTCCAAAAAACGCACCGGCTCGCCTCCCCTCCCGGCCCGCTCCCCCTGCGGCGGCGTGTCGCCCGTGGCCTTCACGCCACCTCCTCCACGTCCAGGGCCTTGAAACAGGCCGGGGGGATGAGTTCCTGATGCACCGCAAAGCGGGCCTTTTTCCGGGCCTCGTCGGCGTCTTTGGCCTCGACCTCCACCCGGCCCGCGACCTCCCGCTCGATCTTGGTGCGATAGGCGACCTCGAAGGTCGCGCCGTCCGGGCCGGGCACGATGGACAGGGGCTCGAAATAAAAAACGGGTTCGTCGCCCGGGGCGTCGGGATGCAGCCTGGCCTGGGCCGCAAACATGGCCCGGCCCTTGCTGTCGGCGCTCACGACCTCCACGCCCTCCCGGTCCTCCAACATTTTCGTCTCATAGCGCACGGCAAAACGCTTCACTTTTGTCACTCCTTGTCGGTCGGGCGCGCGCACCGGAATGCGGACGCCGTCTTTGCGTTTTTCGCGTGGAGTTGCTAGGGTCGTCTCCACGCGGGTTGCGGCGGGAAACACCCCGCCCCCTCGAAACATTCACCCCGATGCCCGAAAAACCGTTCGCCGACGCCCTCTCCGGGACTTCTCCGGAGTCCCTCCCCGAGGCCATGCCCGGGGCGCTCCCGCCCGTTGTCTCCTTCGTGCCCACCACGGCCCAGTGTCTGGCCCTGTGGGACGCCTACGACATGCTGCCCAATATCCGGGCCCACAGCCTGACCGTGGCCTGCATCGCCGAAACCCTGGCCCGGGAGGCGGCTGCGGCGGGACTTCCCGTGGACGTGGACGCCGTGCGGGCCGCAGCCCTTTTGCACGACCTGGCCAAGACCTACACCATCCGCCACGGCGGCAACCACAGTCAGCTCGGCGGGGCCTGGGTCCAGGAGTTGACGGGAAATCCGACCCTGGCCCAGGGGGTCATCCACCATGTCCACTGGCCTTTCGTCGTGGACATCAGGGCCCATTTCCTGCCCCTGATCATTATTTACAGCGACAAGCGGGTCAAGCACAACCGGGTGGTGAGCCTGACCGAACGTTTCGAGGATCTGCTGCACCGGTATGGGGCCACACAGGACATTCGTCAACGCATCGGCCGCTCCTTCGCCCAGGCCCGGGAGATCGAGGACGCGCTGGTACAAACCCTGGGATTTCAAACTGATGCGGATATTGCTCATTGCCGGGGGCTGGTCGAGTGAACGCGAGGTGGCGTTGTCCGGAGCAAAAAAAATCCGGCAATCCCTCGTAAACCTCGGACACGAGGTACGTTTTCTGGACCCGGCCGAGGCCTTCGACGACATTGCCGCAGCAGCGGCCGAGGCGGATTTCGCCTTCATCAACCTGCATGGCGCGCCGGGCGAGGACGGCCTGATCCAGGCCATGCTCGACGCCGTGCGCCTTCCCTATCAGGGAACCGGGCCGGCCGGGTCGTTTCTGGCCCTGTCCAAGGCCGCCGCCAAGCAGATCTACCGCGCCCGGGGCCTGGCCACCCTGCCCTGGGAATTTCTGCCCGCGCCGCCCGGCCCCTCCTTTTCCCCGCGTTTCGACCCGCCCTATTTCGTCAAGCCCAACCTGGGCGGCTCCAGCGTCCATGCCGGGCCGGCCGCCGACCGCGAGGCCCTGTTCGCGGCCCTGGCCCCCATTTTCCGCAGCGGCGACGCGGCCATCGTGGAGCCCGCCGTCATCGGCATGGAGCTGACCTGCGCCGTGCTCGGGGAGACGCCCCTGCCGCCCATCCTCATCCGGCCCAAATCGGGCAGCGGTTTTTTCGACTATACCGCCAAATACGCCCCGGACGGCGCCGACGAACTCTGTCCGGCCCCCGTGGCCCCGGAACTGATCCACCGGCTGGAGGAAACCGCCCTGGCCGCCCACCGGGCCCTGGGGCTTAACGGCTACAGCCGTTCGGACTTCATCCTGTCCGGAACCGACCTTTTCCTTTTGGAAACCAACACCCTGCCGGGCATGACCCCCACAAGCCTTTTGCCCCGGGCGGCGGCGGCGGCAGGGATGTCCTTCGAGGATCTGCTGGCCCGGCTCATCGAACTGGGCATGGCCCGGGGCCGCCACGGCCACGAGCATTGCGTTTCCTGACACTGCACGATCGGTATTTTTGAAAGAAAAGACCGAAAGTTCCACGCAGGGCCTCGACAACACGCCCCCCTGCCAGCACACGCCACGCCCGGGGCAGGGCCTGCCGCAGTCACGCAGACTGGACGAACCCGGGTTATGCAGTATATGAAGAAAAGTTGACCGGCCCACCGGCCGCTTTCCCTGCCGCAAGGCCGCACCACTTTTTCGGAGAATCGCATGAAAGCCATCCTCGCCCTGGAAGACGGCGCCCTTTTCCCCGGTGAATCCTTCACCGGCCAGGGCACGGCCGGAGGGGAAGTCATCTTCAACACCGGCATGACCGGATATCAGGAGGTCTTGACCGATCCCTCCTACCACGGCCAGATGGTGTGCATGACCTACCCGCACATCGGCAACTACGGCGTCAATCCCGCCGACGTGGAATCGGCCAAAATCCACGTGGCCGGATTCATCGTCAAGGAATGCTGCAAGACGCCCTCCAACTGGCGGGCCACGGCCACGCTTCCCGAATACCTCACCCGGCAGGGGGTCATGGGCATCGAGGGCATCGACACCCGGGCGCTCACCCGCCATCTGCGGCTTCACGGGGCCATGCGCGGCTATATCTCCACGGACGTGTCCGACCCCCAGGCCCTGGCGGCCAAGGCCAGGGCTCTGCCCTCCATGGAGGGACTGGGGCTGGCCGACCGGGTCACCTGCGACGGCCCCTACCGCTTCGACGGCGAAAAGCCCGTGCCCGTGACCCTGGCCGACGGCGCATACGCCTGGCCGGGCCCCGGGCCCCGGGTGGCGGTCTACGACATGGGCATCAAGTGGAACATCCTGCGGCTTTTGGCGGACCAGGGCTTCGACGTCCTGGCCGTGCCCTCCACGTTCACCGCCGACCAGGTCAAGCGGCTGTCTCCCGACGCCGTGTTTTTGTCCAACGGTCCCGGCGACCCGGCGGCCCTCACCGGGCTGGTCGCGGCCACGGCAGTCCTGGCCGACACCTATCCCACGGCGGGCATCTGCCTGGGACACCAGCTTTTGGGGCTGGCCCTGGGCGGCACGACCTTCAAACTCAAATTCGGGCACCACGGCCTGAACCACCCGGTCAAGGATCTGGAGACCGGACGCATTGAGATTTCCTCCCAGAACCACGGATTCTGCGTGGACATCGCCAGCCTGAAAAACGTGCGCCTCACCCACATCAATCTGAACGACCAGACCCTGGAAGGTTTTGCTCACGAGATAAAACCCATTATCGCCATCCAGCATCATCCCGAAGCGGCCCCGGGCCCCCACGACAGCCGGTTCTTTTTCCGGCGGTTCCGGGAGATGGTCCGGGAACACACCGGGAAATAGGCGCAAGGCAAACCCATGTCTGCGGAACTCTCCAAGGCCCGGGCCCAGATATCGGCCATCGGCACCCATCTCAAGCAGGGGAAGGTATTCCCGGCGGCCACCGCTTTGTATGAGGCCATACACAGCATCCTGCGCTCCCAGCTCATGAAGTCCGAGCGTGAGGAGTTCGCCCGGATGATCACCGACGCCGTCTATCTGCTCAACAACGACAAGGGGTTCCGCTCCTCGTACCCCCTGCTCATGCAGTACCAGCCGGGCCAGGAGAAACAACTGGCGGAGATGCTGCGCGACGTGCTGCAGGAGTTGCAGCATACGGCGGTGTCCGAGGCCAAGGACATCATCCAGGAGAAGCATCAACGCCGTGAGGCCAGCCTGGAGCGCGGCCGCCTGCTGCTGGCCGAACAAAAGCACGACGAGGCCCGGGAGGTTTTGGAAAAGCTGGCCAGGGAGCACCCCGACGATTCGGAATTAAAGGCCCGCATCGCGGATCTGTTCATCAAAGGCGAACTCTACGAGGACGCCTTCACCTACCTCAACGAGGCCCTGGACCTCTCCCCGGACCAGATCCATCTGTACAACCGCATCGGCATCGTCCTGCGGCGTCTGAAAAAATTCGACGTGGCCGAAAAATATTTCGTCCGCGCCGTGCCCTACGCCAAAAATGACGCCAACCTCTATTTCAACCTGGGCCGGGTGTATGTGGACTGGGGGAGGTTCGACAAGGCCGAGAAGGCGGCGCGTATTGCGCTACGCATCACGCCGACCTTTGACGAGGCCAAAAAGATGCTCAATTTTTCGCTCAAGCGGCAAAATAAGCCCGTGGAGCCTTGAGGCCCGGCCTTCACTCGGCGTTTGTGCGCATCTTTCGCGACGCGCCAACCCCCAGGCCGTCGGCCGAGGCATCGCCAAAGGCCAGAAAGGTGACCATGTTTTTCCCTGAGTTTTTCGACCGGTACAGGGCCTGATCGGCCCGCTTCACCGTCTGTTCCATGACCTCGGCCGCCGTCAGGCGGTTCCCGGAAAATGTCGCAAAAGAGCTCACCCCGAAGCTGGCGGTGATGTTCAGACAACCGCTTTCCAGGCCGATGAAACAGCTCTCCACGTTTTTTTGCAGCTTCTCGGCCACGGTCACCCCGGCCTCGCGCCCGGTCTCGGGCAGAAGCACGATGAATTCCTCGCCCCCGTACCTGGCCAGGACGTCCGCCCCGCGCAGGGTCCGTCCGAGATTCCGGGAGAACTCCCGCAGCACCGTGTCCCCCACGGCGTGGCCGTGGCGGTCGTTGATGCTCTTGAAGTTGTCGATATCGAGCATGATGATCGAAACCGGTCGGCGATGGCGCAGGGCGCGGCGAAACTCCTTCTCGGCGATGGCGAAAAAATAGCGCAGGTTGTAGAGGCCCGTGAGGCTGTCGGTGATGGCCAACTGGCGGTATTTGCTCTCGCTGGCCCGCAGGGTCGCCTGGGCCTGGCCCAACTTTGTGACCATGGCGTTGAAGGCCTGGGAGAACTCCCCCAGGAAATCCACATGTTGGGAAAAATCCCCTTCGGCGACGCGGGAGGCCTGCCAGGCCAGGTGGCGCAGATTGCCCTGGAGCATCTTGAGCGATCCGGCGACCGCGCCACGCACGGGAAGCGTCCCCGACAGGTCGCCCTCGGCCAGCCTGACCGCGAAGGCGCTGACCTCCACCAAAGACGAGGCCAATTCCCGCAGGCCTTCCACCGCCTCCAACCGGGGGGGCAGAACCGGAGGCGACAAGGGGTCACGCATGATCCCGGCCAGATACCGAACGACCTGGGCCGCCGTCTCCGTCTCCCGGGCGGACGCCCGGTCGTCGCCAGATGTGTGAGGCAGGACATCCATGGCGCTACCCGCCGACGACCTCGGCTGTAAACCGGCACGTCCGGTCACCGGTACACCAACAGTCGATCTCTTTGACCACAAACCGCTCACCGGTGAAGCTGTCCAGAAGCGCGGCCAAAAAGCCTTCGTCGTACACGCAGACCTCGTAATCGAGCTCCGGCAGTCCCGAGCAGTCCAGATCCTCGGAGACGGTGATGACGAAGGACTTCTTCTCCAGGTCCGCCTTCTCCACCCGCACGATCCCGATGCCCATCTCCTTGAGGGTGGTCTGCACGGCGCTGACGAAGACCCCGAATTCCGTGATCCCGCTGAAAAACTTGCGGTAGAATTCCTGCCCGGCCAGATATCCGGACTCGTAAAAGATGGTGTCCGTCTTCACCGTGCCGCAGTGCCTCTCGATGACGTCCCGAAAGGCGTATTGCATGAGCCGGTAGACCTCCAGTCGGGTCATGGGGCCCAGGTTCGGCCGACCGAGCTCCAGGTTGCCGATCAAATCCCACGAAAAGGCATATTTCCGATCCTGCATGCTGGCTCCAGTCTCCACGGCGTTTCTCTCCGATCTCCGGCCCGGGCGAAAGCCCCCCCTCACGAAAACAGACACCGGCGGCAAATGCCCGGCGCATTCCGCTTCACAGGCCTGCGGCGGCCAGATCCGGCAGCCCCCAGGCCCCGGCCAGCCGGTCCCTGGCCTCCCGGGGAAGCTGGACCATGACCGGCGACTTGGCGGCATCGAGAAGCCGCAGCAACGCCGCCACCCGGCCGGGCTCCATGGCCGTGCACCCGGCCGTGGGGGAATCGGGACCGCGCCAGGAATGGATGAAGATGCACGATCCGGCCCCGGGCGCGGCGGGATCGGTGTTGTGGGCCACGAACAGGCCGTTTTTATACAGGCCGTCGGGGCGCAGCATGCGATCCGGCCCGGACCAGTCCGCAGGCCCGGCCGTGCTTTCGTTGAAGACCATGTTGTATTTCCGCGAATCCGAATTCTCCACGCAGATGGTGTCGGCGGTGACCGTGTGCATGGGCATGTTCGGCGAAAACCCCAGGGCCTTCGGGTCGTAGGAAAAGCCCATGGTCAGGGCGAAGGCCCCGGCCGGGGCCTTGCCGTCCCCCTCGTGTTTGGCCGGGATGCCGGGCAGGGACGGGCCGTCGCCATGCAGTCCCCGGCCAAAGGCCAGGCCACTGCGGCCCACGGTGACCGGAAAGGGCGCAATCACCCGTCGCCAGGGCGCGCCTGCGCTGTCGCGCTCGAAAAACGCCAGGACGCCGGTGATGCTGTCGTAGTCACGGGTGACCACCAGCACGAGTTGCCGGGAATGGTCCAGGGGACGCACCCGGGCCAGATCGTCCAGGCTGGCCGGGGCCGGTTTGGCGGCGACCGCCGGGGAGGGCGGCGCGGCCGGGGCCGTGGGTTTCCTGGCGCAGGAAACCGCCAGGAAAAGACACATGGCCGCCAGGGCGGCCGCAACGCTCCGAAAACCGTACATCGTTCGTCCTCTCGCTTGCGTCTGTGTCCCCCCACGCCAGGTGCGGCCCAGGACGGCGGGAACCGGGGGGACGTATGCACTACCATTTCGAACAAACCATACCCCGCGCCAAGAAGCAAGCAGGACCGGCGACGATCCCTCCGACAGCTTCCCCGACAGGCCCGCCCCTGCCGCCGTGACAGCCGCCACGATTTGTGCGACATCCTCAGCCCCGGGCACCTCACAACCCAAAACGCGCCATGTGGATCACCCATCTCAAACTCCTGGCCTCAGTCGTCTTCTGGGGAGGCACCTGGATATCCGGGCGACACCTGGCCCAGGGCATGGGGCCGTTCTCCGCCGCCTTTGCCCGCTTCGCCCTGGCCTCGGCCTTTCTGTTGTTCCTGACGCGCCGCCTGTCCGGGGGAATCACCCTGCCGAAGCGGCGCGACTGGCCTGGTCTGTTTTTTCTGGGGCTGACCGGGGTCTTCGGATACAACGCCTTTTTTTTCGCGGGGCTTCAAACCGTGCCCGCCAGCCGGGCCGCGCTGATCGTGGCCGCCATCCCCACGGTGGTCTCCCTGTATTCGGGATTGGCCCTGCGCGAACGCTTCGGCAGGGCGCGCATCGCGGGCATCGTCCTGTCGTTTGGCGGGGTGGGCGTGGTCCTGACCGGGGGCGACCCGGCGGAGTTTCTGCGCTTGGGGACCGGCCCCGGCGACCTGCTCATCCTGGGCTGCGTGGCCTGCTGGTCGGCCTATACCCTGGCCGGGCGGTCGGTCATGGCCCGGGTGTCGCCCCTTCACGCCGTCACCTGGTCCTGCCTGCTGGGCGGGGCCTTGCTCCTGCCCCCGGCCCTGGTCGGCGGCCTTTTGACGGACCTGGCCCGGGCCGGTCTGGCGGACTGGCTGCACCTGGGCTTTTTGGGGATCATGGCCACGGGATATGGGTTTTTCTGGTATTACGAGGGGATACAAGCCCTGGGGGCCTCCCGGGCCGGAATCTACATCAACCTCGTGCCCGTGGTGGCCGTGCTGCTGGGCATCATCATCTTGGACGAGCCCCTGGGATGGCCCCTGGCCGTCGGCGGCCTCATGGTCCTTTTCGGGGTACGCCTGACCCAGCGACCGGCCAGCCGGGCCTAGCGTCCCGGTCCCCGCCTTGCACCGCCTTTTTCCGCCCCGCACCCGCTTGACTTCCCACGCCCCCGGGGCCAACAACGAGGACATGACGACCCCCACGCCGAACCCCCAAGGGAGGCGCTCCATGACGCCCACGCGCAAAAAAATCCTGGCCCTGACCCTGGCCATTGTTCTCGTCCTGCTCGGTTCCGCCGCGCTGCTGGTGCGGCTGGTCATCGACCCGGCCGCCTTCGCTCCCATCGTCGTCAGTTTCGTGCAGCGGACCACGGGATTGTCCCTGACCATCACCGGCGGCCTGGGGCTGACCTTTTTCCCCTGGCCCGGCATTGAAATGCGCGGCGCAAGCCTGTCCGATCTCCCGGGCTTTCCCGGCGAACCCTTTGCCAGCGTGGACACGGTGGACATCAAAGTGCGGCCCCTGGCCCTTTTGCGCGGCGACCTGGAGGTCGAGGGCCTGCGCCTTTCGGGCCTGCGGGTCCGCCTGATCCGGGACAAGGAGGGCCGCGAGAACTGGAAGGCCCTGCCCATCGCCCAGGTCACGATCCAGAAGGACCAGGTGGTGGTGGTCAAAACCGACGGCGAGAGCGCCTCGTTCCGCTATCTGGTGGACACGGCCGAGGTGACCGGCGCCGGGGTGACGTTCGAGGATCGGGCCGCCGGGACCACGTTTTCGCTGACGGACATCGACATCCAGGCCAAGGACATCCGCCCCGGACGTCCCTTTGCCGCCCGGGTATCCCTGTCCGCCGCATCCACGAGGCCGGAACTCGCGGCCAAGATGGAGCTCTCCGGGTCGTCCCTGGCGGACCCCCAGGCCATGCGCTTCGCCGTAAGCGACGCCACGCTTCGCCTGGAGGGCCGGGCCACGGACCTGCCGCTGGCCGCCTTCGTCCTGGAAGGCCGAGGAAGCCTGGATTTTTCCGCCGACACAAGCCGTCTGGCCGGACGCGGTCTGTCCCTGTCCGGCACGGTCTCGGGCGGCCGGTTCCCGGCGAACGGACTCACGGCCAGGCTGGATGGCTTGGACTTCGATCTGGATTCCGGCGCAGGGACGCTGTCCTGCCCGAATTTCTCCCTGGCCCTGCCCCAGACCGGGTTTTCGGCCACGGGCTCCGTCCAGGCGACGCACCTGCACGCCACCCCCCGGGGCGCCCTGTCCCTGACCGCCCCGCCCTTCGACCTCAAACCCCTTTTGGCCGGATTCGGTTCGCCCCTGCCGCCCCTTGCGGACAAAAACGCCCTGTCCAAGGTGGGGTTTACGATCAAGGCCGCCTCGGCGGACACCGGCCAGGCCCGCCTGGAGGCCGAGGTGTCCCTGGACGGCGCCCCCATCCGGATCTCAGCCCAGTCCACCACCTCCGGCCCGCTGCGCATGACGGCCTCCGTGGCCATCAAGACCCTGGGCCTGGACGGCTATCTGCCCCAGACCGGCGCGGCCCCAGGCAAACCTGCCGATCCGGCCCCACCCTCCTTCCCAGGCCAGGGCGAGGCCATCGACCTGCGCCTGACCGCCGAGCGGCTGGACGTGAAAAAACTCTCCCTCACCGGCCTGGACGCCACCGCCGCCCTGCGCCAGGGAACCGCCGAAATCAGCCGCTTCCGGGCTTCGCTGGCCGGGGGCGGGCTGTCCGGGAGCCTGCGCGTCGATCTGGCCGTCCCGGCCCGAACCGCCTCCCTGCGGCTGGAGGGGAAAAACTTGGCCGCCGGTCCCCTGCTTATGGCCCTTGTCGGCCGACAGCCGCTCACCGGCACGGCCGCCGTCACCGCCGACCTGACGGCCCAGACCCGCAACCCGTCGGCCATCCTTGAAGCCCTGTCCGGCAAGGCGGCCCTCTCCCTGGCAGGCGGCCGCATCCTGGGCCTCAACCTGTCCCCGGAGATTCTGTCCTCGCCCATGCGCCTTCTGACCTTCGGCCTGGGCGGCGGCCAGGAGGACGCGACCCAAGGCGGCGGTTCCGGAACCCAGATCACCTCGGCCCGGCTTTCCGTAGCCATCAAAAACGGCCGGGCGACCACCAACGACCTGACGGTGCTGGCCCCGCCCCACAAAATCACGGGCCAGGGCACGGTGAATTTGCCCGACAATACGCTGGACATGCGCCTTCTGGCCCATGTGTCCGGGGTGGCCGACATTCCCGTGGCGGTCACGGGCAGCCTCGATTCCCCCACCGTGACCCCGGACCTTGCGGCCATCCCGGCCGAGGCCGTGACCGGCGCGGCGGGCGCGGCGCTCAAGGCCGTCACCAATCCGGGCGGGGCGGCCAAGGGCATCTTTGACGCCATCAACCCATTCAACCTGCTGCCTTCGGGCCAATAAAAAAAGGGCCACCCCGAATCGCTCCGGGATGACCCTGTTTCCGACCTCTTCCCCCGTTCGGGGGTTCCCAGGGGGGCCGCGCCCCCCTGGGCCGCCGGAGGCTTCCCCCCCCGGACGATTTCCGTCGGCCTACGGCTTTTTGGCCACCACTTCCAGCTCCACCAGCACGTCCTTGGGCAGCCTGGCCACCTCCACGCAGGACCGGGCCGGATAGGGCGGGATGAAATACGAGGCATAGACCTCGTTGATGCGGGCGAACTCGTTCATGTCTTTGATGAAAAGGGTGGACTTGACCACATGTTCGAGTCCGAGTCCGGCGGCCTCAAGCACGGCCTGCACGTTTTTGAGGCTCTGGTGGGCCTGCTCCACCACCCCGCCGTCCACGACGCCGCCCGTGGCGGGGTCCGTGGGGGTCTGGCCGGACACGAACAGCAGATCTCCGGCCCACACCCCCAGGGAATAGGGGCCGATGGCTTTTGGGGCCTTGTCCGAAACCACGATCTTTTTCTCAGCCATTTCCGCGCTCCTTGCTTATTGCGTCGCGCCTTGGGCCTGGGGCTTGGCCCCGGGGCGCTTGCGCTTGGGTTCCCACTTGGCGATCATCTGGCCGACGCTTTCCACCTGTCCCGGCTCCATCACGGCGAAAATCCGGTCGCGCACGGCCTGGGCGTATTTTTGGTCTTCCTCGGGGATGTTCCCGGCCCGCAAGGCCAGTTCGGCCCAAAAAAAGGCCTTCATGTCGTTTTTCGCCACGCCTTGGCCGGAGAAAAACAGTTCGGCCAAAAGGGCCTGGGCCTGGGGCTTGCCGAAAAGCGCCGCCTCCTGGAGCCACC
The DNA here is from genome assembly GCF_036584575.1 of Desulfolutivibrio sp. NCBI lineage: Bacteria > Pseudomonadati > Thermodesulfobacteriota > Desulfovibrionia > Desulfovibrionales > Desulfovibrionaceae > Desulfolutivibrio > Desulfolutivibrio sp. The sequence goes on along the minus strand of NZ_JAZHDB010000038.1, from coordinate 13,033 downwards.
TGGCCGCCTCATCGAAATTTTGGGGCACGCCCTGGCCGTGATAATACAGCTTTCCCAGCAGATATTGGGCATCCAGGGAGCCGCGATCCGCCGCCCGGCGGAACCACTCGACGGCCTTGCCCTGGTCCTGGGGCACGCCCTGCCCGGCATAGTACATGGCCGCCACCTGATTTTGCACGGTGACGTCCCCGGCTTCGGCCAGGGGCAAAAACTCCCGAAACGCCGTGGCATAGTCGCCCTCACGGTAGGCCAGTTTGCCTTCTTCCAGCCCGGCCTGGGCGGAGAGGGCCGGAAACGAGGCAAGATACGCCAAAAGGAGCGCGCCGAGAAGGTATCGGCCGCGCTTGCGGGATGCGAGGATAAGCCTCATGGCCGGTTCAGCACTCCGTGGATTTTTCCAGGGCGCCGTCAGCCGCACCGGCCCCGGCCCCCACGATGAAGTGGCGGTAGATGAAGACCGACACGGGCACGCCAAGCAGCATGCCCCACAATCCGAAAAAGACATGGCCGAGATAGACGATGATCAGGATCAAAAGCGGGCTTATCTTGAACACCACGGAGATGATCCGGGGATTTAAGACGTAGGCCTCGAAAAGATGCACCAGAACGACCATGACCAGCGCCCAGAAAACAAGCATCGGGCCGCCGGAATTAAACGCCACGAGCAGGATGGGCGCCGAGGAGATGAACACCCCCAGGACCGGGATCAGGCCGCAAAAAAAGACCATCGTGCACAGCAGCACGATGGGATGGATGCCCAGCACCCACAGCCCCACGGCGGTCAGCATGGTGTTGGCCAGGGCGATGAGCATCTGGGCCTGGAAGGCGGTGCCCACGGTCAGGGCGAACTTGGCCACGCTCTCGGCCATGATCTCGTAGAAATCCTTGAGCCGGGAATGGCGCAGGGCCGCCGTCTGGCGACGCAGGGCGGGAAAGTCGAGCAGGATGAGGAAACTGAACAGGGTGCCCAAAAGGAAATAGGACACATAGCTGGTGACCTGGTTGAACCAGCCCACCACCACGTTGAAGAGCCCCTCCAGGTTCGTGCCCGTAATGTTTTCCACGGACAGGAACTTTTTGATGCGCACCACGGGCACGGCCATGTCCGGCGACTGCACGGCGGTCCGGTCCAGGAACTGGGACAGTTTCTCCATCATCTCCGGGAGTTTTTGCACGAAGGACCGGGTCTCGAAGACCAGCTTCGGCAACACGAACGACAGGATGGTGACGATCACGGCCAGAAAGATCAGATAGACGGCGATGGTCCAGGCCACGCGGGGCGCCCGGGTCCGGGAGCACAGCCAATGGATGACGTTGTTGAAGGTGAAGCACAGGATGAAGGTGATGAAAAGCAGCCCGAAAAGACCATAGGACCTGGCCACATAGACCAGGGCGAAGAAAAGAACCCAGATGAAGATCATCTTGTTGGTTCGAATGAACTGGGCGATGTCGAAGGACATGGCGCTTCCTATCACAAAGCCGGTTACCAGACAATGACGGCGAAAACGCCCTCCGGGGCCACGGCGAAGGCGGCGGAGAAGATCACCCGGGAGACGACGGCTCTTTGCGGCCTTCGATTCCGGCGAAGGCGTTATGGTTGTGGATGGATTCGTGACTCTCCACCTCCACGGAAAACCAGGCCACGCGCGGGTGCCCCGACAGGGCCTTGGCCACGGCCCGGGTCACGTCCTCCACAAAGGTCGGCTTGGCGAAGGCCGCCTCGGTGACGAATTTCTCGTCCTCCCGTTTGAGCAGGGCATACACCGGGGAGGATGCCGCGCCCTCGGCGATCTCGATAAGCTCCTCCAGCCACACGAATCCCCGCCCCCGGCAGCGGATGCGCACCACGGCCCGCTGGCTGTGCGCCCCTTGGTCGGAGATGGCCAGGGAGCACGGACACACGGTCATCACCGGCACGTCCACCCCAAGGGTCAGGGTGAAGTCCCCGCCCGAAAGCTCACCCGACACCAGGCACTCGTAATCGAGCAGCCCCGCAGCCCCGCTCACCGGAGCGGCCTTTTTGGCGAAATAGGGGAACCGGAAGGTCAGATGGGCGTTCCCGGCCTCCAGACGGCGGGCCAGATCCAAAAGAAGCACCTTGAAGGCCCCATAGTCCAGAACCCCGGCCCAGCTTTCCAGGGCCTCCACAAAGCGGCTCATGTGGGTGCCCTTGAAATCGGCGGGCAGATCCACGGACAACTCCACGCTGGCCACCGTGTGCTGCCGCCCGCGTTCCCGGTCCCGGACCAGCAGGGGAAGTTTTATGCCCCGTATCCCCACCCTGTCCAGGGGGATGGGCACCTCGGCAGGCCCGCTTTGCACGTCTTGCATGTCAGCTCCCGGTCTCACATTTTCGGGGAGGCGGGAGGGACGATCCGGAACTGTCGCGAAAGCCCCCCGTCCGGCCCCGTCTCGGGTAAGGATATCCCACAATCGCCCCGGGATCGACCCCCCGGCCGACGCCTCCCGGAAAGGAGACGAAGGCCGGGAAAAATGTCGCATCCCCGCGATTCGTTTCAGGAAATGGTGCAGACGACAGGGCAGATGCAGGATTTTTTCGCGAAACAAAGCCCCAGGTTATGGAAAAAGGCCCCCGAAACGGCCTCCCGGCCCGTGGCCGGGTTGGCGGTCAGCCTGGGGCCCGGCCCGCGTCCCGTGGTCGGACTGGCGGCCAGCCTGGGGCCCGCCCGCGCCCCGTGGCCGGACTAGACGATATCCTGGCCGGTGGTGGTCAGGGTCAGCTTGCCGTGCTTGACGCCCTTGGTGGAGATGAGCTTTTGCGACAGTTTCTGGATCTGCTCCCCGGGGCCGCGCAGGATGAGCACCTCCAGGCAGTTGTGATGGTCCAGATGCACGTGCAGGGCCGAGAGGATCAGGTCGTGGGTCTCGTGCTGGATCTCCGTGAGGCGTTGGGCCAAGTCGCTTTGATGGTGGTCGTACACCAGCGACAACACGCCCGCGATCTCCCGGTCGGTCTGCTCCCACTCCTTTTGCACCAGGACGTTGCGGATGAGGTCGCGAATGGCCTCGGAGCGGGTTTGATAGCTTTTGTCCTGGCACAGCAGGTCGAACTTCTCCAGCAGTTCGGAGTTGAGCGACACGCCGAAACGGATGGTCTTGCCCATGTCTGTTCCTCCGGCGACCCTAACGGGTCAGCTCCCACAGGTTGACGGTGGTCTGGTAATGCTGAAACGGCACCTTGATCGCATACAGGCGCGTGACCTGGAAACCGGCTGCCGCAAATCCGCCCCACACCGGCTCGGACACCTTGCGCTCGGGTTCGGCCAGCCAGATGCGGCCGCCCGGGGCCAGGAGCGAGGAAAAAAGCGGGGTCAGGGGGGCGTGAAACCGGGTTTCGTACAGGATGTCGCTGCCCCACAAAAAGGGAAACGCGCCGGGACGAAAGGCCGGGGCGCGCCAGTCCATGCGCGTGAAAAACGGCATGGCCGACAGGTTGCGGGCGGCGTTTTTCTTGGCCTGGAAAACGGCCCGCCACTCGTAGTCCATGGCCGCCACCCGGGCTCCGGCCGCCGCCCCGGCCAGGGCCGAAAGCCCCAGGCCGCACCCCAGGTCCAGGCACAGCTTCCCGGAAATGTCCGCGCTTTTGGCGAAAAGCCATTGGCACAACAGCAGGCTGGCGGGCCACAGTTCGGCCCAGTAGGGCATGCGCTCGTCCTCGCCGAAATCCTCGTCCCCAACCCTGGCCCACAGGGCCTCCATGTCCTCTTCCCGGGCCAGGCGAAAAACCCGCCCGTTCAGCCGGATCTCCAACACCCCATCGGCCCAGGCGGGCGGAGGGCCGTCGAAGACGGGGGCAAACCCCGCAGGTATCTGCGGCGGGAAGGCATCGAGTGCGTTTTTCATGGCGTATCGCCCTGGAAATCACCTTTTCTCCACCAGCAAGGCCAAAATCCGACACACGAATGGGGCCGCTGGTTCAAAAAGGTGTTACTCTCAAAACCGGAGGCGTGCAAGCGTCACGGCGCAAAGTGCGGACAACAACACTGTCACGTCCGGGCCAAGCCCCCGATCCGCGCCCTTTTTCGGGCAACGGGCGCGGCGCTTCCGGGTTGTGTTTTTTGGGCCACTTGATACAACCCCCCCATGTCCGCCGTCATGACCGCTGCTTTCGGCCTGCCTATGCCCAACCTATCGAGGAACCCTATGAAACTGTCCTTTGCCGCTGCATCGTCCCTTCTCAAAGTCGGAATCGCCGCCCTGTGCCTCGGCGCCTTTCTCCTGGCCCTGCCGCAGACCGAGGCCCGGGCCATGGCCAAACGTCCGGCCAAGACCCCGGCCATGGAGCATGCCGACACCCTCATGCCCGAGACCCTGAAGGCCGATGTGGACCGCATGACCGGTGAATACCGGGAAATCAAGGGCCGCCTGCAAGAGGCGGACAACCGGGTCATCGATGTCGAACGCCGCATCGCGGCCGAAACCACCCAGGCGGGCAAGGAAGCCCTGTCGTCCCTGCAGGCGGATGTCAAGGCCGAACAGGCCCGGCTCATCCAGGAGGCCGAAGAGAAGAAAATCGAACTCGACTACCTGCGCGAGGTGCTCAGGACCAAGATCAAGGAATACCGGGACTAGGGATTTTCCGGCCGCGCCTGCGGGCGTTGGCCGGAAAGACCGCACCACGAACGGCCCGTCCCGGAAGGGGCAGGCCGTTTTCGGCCGCCGGGGCGCGATTCCAGGAAAGGACCGCGCCCCGGGGCCGTTTTCCCGGCCCAAGCCCGAGCCGTCCGCCTTACGGCAGGGGATGCGCCGGGACGCCATGGCCGCCCGGCTATCTGGCCGCATCCCCCTGCCCGTCCTGCAACAGCAGCATCACCGGGCTCGTCGTCACAGGCGGCGTCGCGCCCAGGTCGCGCACGCAACGCACGAACACGCTGGAGTCCGTTTTCAGCTTCATATGCGTCTGGCCGTTATATCCGATCCAATACCAGGCGAAACTCACGTCCTCGGCATACGTCGATCCCGACCAGTAGGAGGCGCCGTAGCTGGGTTCCGTAAAAAGCGGATCCATGGCCGGGGCGCCCCGGGAATAGTCCGCGATGGATTGCAACTCGCGGATGTTGGGCAGCCGCCAGTCGGCATGGCCCGCCGTGGTCCTGGCTTCGCAAGAGGCCAGGGCCTGCTTCCAGGTCATGCCCGCCGCGCTTGCCGACCGCTCCCAGACCAGGGCGTTGGTCGCGTCGGTGAGCGTGCCGTCGCCGTTGTCGGTGATCGCCGCCGCAGGCACGGTCCCGCCCCGGACGCACCGGACCCGGAGCGAACCCTCGGGCGCCGCAAACCACGAATAGCCCACGCACATCATGGCCCGCCACTGATTGTCCGACACGAATGCGGTCGGAGTGGCGGTCCACCAGGGAGCGGCCACGGAATTGGGGAACGCGGCGGTGTCGATGGCCGGCCTGGCCTTGGCCGCGTCCACCAGGGTCAGGGTCTCGGCCAGAGACGGCAACCGCCAGTCGCCATAGCCGCCGACGCTCAGCGCTACGCAGTACGCCTGGGCCTCGGCCAGGGTCCGATAGGTCGTCTCCATGGGTTGCTGCCACACCAGCCCGGTGTTTTGGTCCGTGACCGTGCCGTCGCCGTTATTGTGATAGGACAGCCCGGCCCCCTTCCGGTAGTTTCCGTCCTGCCCGTAGTACTCCTCCCCGGGTTGCGGGCAGGGTATGGCCGCCGTGTCGTTGTAGCAGGCGGAAATCCCTGTTGCCGGAAGCGCCCAGGCATGCGCCATGGCGGGGATGACGGAACAAACGGCCAGCGTGAGCAAAAAAAGAAGCCATGACGAACCATGGCAAGTCTGTCGCGAGGGATGGGGCATGTCGTACTCCAGTGCAGACTGCATTCGGCAATACCCCTATCCCGATCCGACCCCGCTTTCAACGGCTTTTATTTTCCCAATGCGCCTACATCCTTGAGAATCTTCATGACTGCGTCCTTGCGCAGTTCAAGGATCAAAAGGAACACCTCGCTGCCCCTGTGCCGCCTCTCCCACCATTCGGGATCGGCCAGGGCCAGGATGGCGTCGGCCGCCGCCTCGCGTTTTTCGCGCGGCACAGCCCGCAGCCGGGTCAGGCACATCTCTCGGGCGTCGGCCACCTTGTCCGTCCGTGTCAGCAGATCCTCGCCGTCTTTTTTCACTGGTTTCTCCAAAACATGCGGTTGCGGGCTTTCCCGGAGACATGGCAGGGCGGTTCGGCGCGGATGAAAAGGGGCCCGGCCAGAGAGATGCGCATGGCAGGGAGATATCCGGGCTCAGGCGAAAAGGAAAGGTCCGGCCGACCGGGGCTGGCGCGACATCATGATAATTTCGGCATGTACTGGGCGACTATCACCAAAAATCATGCCTAAAAAGCCTTCCTCCCGGGAAAATGGCGGCATATTCTCTTGTCCTGAAAGAACTCTTCCGGCACAAGGGTCATACGCCATGACGGTTCCTCCTCGAATTGGCCGTGGCCAGGCCTGGCGGGGACGCCGACCCTGCCGGGCCGTCTATTTCCGTCCGCCGCAGGCAAGGCCTCGTGTTGCGCGCCTGAACAAACGTCGGCATCTTTTACAGAAAAACCATGCAGAAAGCGCAGGGCCGCGAAGCTGACGTTGATCCGAGAGAAGCTGCGCAGGTGGTGAAGCCCCAGAAGCTGTGGATTCGTGGCCGCTTGAAAAAAAATGGGTTTGGGCAGAGACATAGGAGAGTTTCCCAAGCATAAATGAGCGAGGGCATATGACCGAGATCAATATCTCAGACCTGTTTCAAGCCGCAATTCGAGTGAAAAGATCGGAAATCACTGCGGCGATCTATTCCTGGAGCAGGGGCAAGGTCCAATCGGGGCCATTCCGCGGCATGCGCATTCTCCAGGCCTCCTCCTGGGGGGACGGCGACCTCTGCCCCAAGATTCTCGGGACATATGAGTCCGAACTGCATCCCTGCCTGAATCTCTGGACCAAAGCACAACCGGACATGGTCATTAATATCGGCTGCGCTGAAGGTTTTTACGCCGTAGGTCTGGCGAGGCTTTTCGACGGCGCAATCATCAAGGCCTTCGACATATCTCCGGCCGCCCGGGATCTCTGCCAACGTAACGCGGCGTTGAACCGCGTCCAGGATCGGATCGTCGTCGACGGGCTGTGCTCGCCGGAAATCCTGGATGGCGCGGTGCGCGACGCCTTGCGCCCGGCGGTGGTCTGCGATTGCGAAGGCGGCGAACTGGATTTGCTCGATCCGGTGCGCGCGCCGAGTCTTTCCCGGTGCAACATTCTGGTGGAATGTCATGACTTCGTGAATCGTTTCATCAGCGAAACCCTTGTTGCGCGGTTCAAGGAATCCCACGTCATCGACGCCATCCCCGAAGGCCCGCGCGACCCCAACCGCTTCACCCCGTTGCGGCGCATGCGCAGCCTTGACCGGTGGCTGGCCGTCTGTGAGTTCAGGCCAGAATCCATGAATTGGCTGTTCATGCGCCCAAGGAGCGTGGCCAATACGTAAAGACGCCGCAACGTCTTGTCGGAATTTTATAACCAACGTCGGGCAGGAAGCGCTTCTTTTTTCCATGCGCCAGCGCACGTCCCGCTCTTCGCGGGAAACGGCCGCCTGCACGCTTGATCTCGCCATGGCCCTATGCGTGGCCATCACGGACAAGCGCGTCTGTTCCCGCAACCAAAATGCGTTCTGTTGACGAGGCCATCTTTCGAATCCTGTTGGATCTCTTCTGGGTCATCAGAACGGATAATCAACGCCACCTGCATGACAAAAGGCAGGCCTCATCGAGGTCGCACAAAAAAACCGGACAGCCCCGCCCGGTCTTAAACCAAGCAGAACCATCCGGTATTCTTTAAAATTGGTGCGAGAGGGGGGACTCGAACCCCCACGCCGAAGCGCTGGAACCTAAATCCAGTGCGTCTACCAATTCCGCCACTCTCGCACGCGCGAAGCGGTCCCCTGTATCGCATCCGGCCCGGCCGGACAACTCCCCAAAGGCCCCGGTCGCGAAAACGCCCCTACAGCGCTGCCAGGAGCAGCTCCAGCTTGGCCAGGACGTCCGCCGCATCCCGGCCCAAAATCCGGATCATGGGTTCCTTGCCCGTCTCGCCCGGATCGCACACCGCATCCACGGTCCCCGGGTCGGGATGGGCCGAAAGGGCCGCGTGAGTGCCCCACTCCAGGCTGCTCCCCTCGCGTTCCTTGATCTCCCTGGGTTCCTCGGCCCGGTTGAACCAGGCCGCCGCAAGCCCGGCCCGGGACAGGGCCGCCAGGGTGCGCTCGTTGAAGCGGACGTTGACCGCGCAGGCCACGTCCGGGACCACCGACGCTGCCGCCAAAACCACCTTGGCCATGTGCGAGGAGGCCCCGAAGGCCGGGCCGGCCGGGATGTAGACCGAGCCGTCGCGGCCCCGGGTGATGCGCCCGGCAAAGGCCGCCACGTCGCCCACGGCCGCAGGCCAGGGCGCGGCCAGGGCCAGGTTCATGGACACCTCGGGCACAAGCGACGCCAGGCCCGGCATGGCCAAAAGCCGCCGCGCCGCCTGACGCATCTCGTCTAAAACGAACAGTCTGGCCCGGGTGCGCACAAACGGGGCCAGATGATGCGGCGGCCCGGTTCCGGCCCCCAGGTCGTAGGCCGCCCGCAGGCACAGGTGCAGATAGTCCCTGGCCCGGGTCACGGCCGTCTCCAGGTCCGCCCCCAGGGCCAGATGCGCGGCGATGGCCGCCGAGAGGGTGCAGCCCGTGCCGTGGGTGTTTTTCGTGTCCACATGCGGCCGGGCGATCTCCACCTCGCGGCCGTTTGAAAAAGCCAGCAGGTCCGTGACCATGCCGCCGAATGGTGCGCCGTGGCCGCCCTTGAGCAGCACCGCGTCCGGCCCCTTGCGGCCCATGCCCCGCATGTCCAGGATGCGCCGGGCGGCCTGCCGGGCCGATTCCCGGTCGCACACCGCGATCCCGGTCAATTCCAGGGCCTCGGGCAGATTGGGGGTGACCAGGGCGGCCAGGGGGATCAGGCATTCCCGAAGGGCGCTTACGGCCTCGGGCTCAAGCAGCCTGGCCCCGGACTGGCTGACGCACACGGGATCGACCACCAGGGGAAAGCCCGCTCCGGCCAGATGCCCGGCCACGGCTTCGATGATGGGGGCGCAAAAAAGCATGCCGGTCTTGGCCGCCCGGATGGGGAAATCGGACAAGACGGCCTCAAGCTGGGCGGCTGCGAACTCCGGCGGCGGGGCGTGGATGGCCGTGACCGCCGTGGTGTTCTGGGCCGTCAGGGCGGTTATGACCGACAGGCCGTAGGCCCCCTGCATCATGAAGGTCTTGAGGTCGGCCTGGATGCCCGCCCCGCCGCCGGAGTCGGAACCGGCCACGGTCAGGACGCAGGGCGGGGATAACGTGGGTTGGATGCGGTTCATGCGCCGGATTCCTCCTCAAGCCCTTCGTCGCTTTCGCGAATCTTTCTGATGCTTAAGCCGCTTCGGGCCAAGACCAGCACGCCCAGAAGCGTCACCGGGATGTATTGCAGCATGTGCAGCACCACCCCGGCGGCCAGGGCCTGTTCCTTGTCCACGCCGAAAAGCCCCAGGGCGAAGACCACCGCGGCCTCGAAGACCCCGAAGGCCCCGGGCGAGGACGGCATGGCCATGCCCAGGGCCGACAGGACGAAGACCGCCGTGGCCTGTCCGGGCGTCAAGGGCAATTGGGCCGCCCACAACAGGAAAAAATAGGTGACGGCCGCATAGAGCAGCCAGCACAGGGCCGTGTACAGCCCGAGCACGACCATGAACCCCGGCGTCACCCCATGCAGGATCTGCAACTTGATGTCCGCCAGAAAGGCCGACAACCGGGCCGAGGGCATGAGGTCGATGATCCTGCCCACGAGGTTCGGGAAGGCCCGGACCATGAACAGCGCCGCCCAGATGCCGCCCACCACGGCGGCCAGGGGCACGAAGGCCAGGTTGACCTTGAAGTGGACCGCCACCACCAGGCCCATGGCCAAAAGGGCGTTCAAATCGAAAAAACGCTCCCAAAAGACCATGGTCACGCCCTTGGACAGGGAAAAGCCGCCCGCCCGGCGCAGGTAGAAGGCCTTGGCCAACTCCCCGAGCTTGGCCGGGATGATGTTGTTGACGGCCATGCCCAGGAAAAAGGCCTTGGTGCACAGCCACACCCCGGCCGAATAGCCGGTGAGGAAATTGAAGCGCAGGGCCATGGCCCCGTAGCTCAAAAAGGAAAAGGCCCCGGTGAAAAAAAGCGGCCACAGGGCGTAGCCGGACAAGGCCTGCCACAGGAGGGCGAAATCGATCCCCCAAAAGGCGTAGACCAGGCAGGCCGCCACCAGTCCGAAGCGCAGGGCGAAACTGACGGTTTTTTTTACGAGCATGCGTCTTTTTCCGTGGCTATGGCGTCCCGGCGGGGCGATCCGCCGGGGAACCACCGTGACCCGGCTAGTGGTGCGTCCTCAAAAAATACACCTGTATTTTTTAAGAAAAAAAATTTCACGCTGTTGCTTCATCAGTCGTGTCCGCCCAAGTCGAGGACACGGCCCTCATGTTGCGTTCGGTCATTTCCGTCATGGTCTGGCAAATAGCAACATCTTGAATTTCTGATTTTTCTTCACAAAAAAACAAAAAACGTCTTTGTGTGGACGCCACACCAGTGGCGCCTCCTTGAAAAATACGCCCGTCTTTTTCAAGAAACAAAGTCTTTCATCCCGTTGTTTCAACGGTCGCGTCCTCCCCTATCGGGGACGCGACGCTAGCGGTTGAACTTCTCCTGGAGCCGGAAACGCAGATGCGTAAAACGCTTTTCAGACCCGGATTTGCCCAGGCCCACGGCCAGGGCCCGCTTGGGGGCGATGAGCACCGCAAGCTTTCTGGCCCGGGTCAGGGCGGTATAGATCAGGTTGCGCCGAAGCATGACGTAATGCTGGGTCAAAAGGGGCGTCACCACGGCCGGATATTCGCTGCCCTGGGATTTGTGGACGCTTATGGCGTAGGCCGGACTCAGTTCGTCCAGGTCCGTGCGGTCATAGGCCACGTCCCGGCCGTCGAAATCCACCAAAAGCTCCCCTTCCTCGGGGTCCACAGAGGTGATGAACCCCAGATCGCCGTTGAACACGTCTTTTTCGTAGTTGTTGCGGGTCTGGAGCACCTTGTCCCCACGCCGAAAAATCGCGTTGCCCCGGACAATCTCCGGGCCTGTGGGATTGAGCCTTTGGCGTAGGGCGTCGTTTAAGGCCATGGTCCCCACCTCGCCCTTGTGCATGGGCGAAAGCACCTGGATGTCGCGCACCGGATCGAAGCCGAAGGACCGGGGGATGCGCTCGCTGACCAGTTCCACGATCTTGTCCTTGACCGCCGCCGGATCGTCCATCTCCACCCAGAAAAAGTCCGCATCCTCCGGGCAATCCTGCGCCTGCAAGGGGAACTGCCCCTCGTTGATGCGATGGGAGTTGACCACGATCAGGCTTTTCTGGGCCTGCCGGTAAATATGGGTCAGGCGTTCGGCAGGCACGGCCTGGCTGTCCAGGATGTCGGCCAGGACATTGCCCGGCCCGACCGACGGCAACTGGTTCACGTCCCCGACCAGGATCAGCCGCCCGGTCAGGGGCATGGCCCGAAGCATCTGGGCGCACAGCCGCACGTCGAGCATGGAGGCCTCGTCCACCACCAGCGCGTCGGCCTTGAGCTTGTTGTCCTCGCTTATGGCGAAGGAGCCGTCGGCGGAATATTGCAAGAGCCGGTGCAGGGTGGCCGCCGGGAACCCCGTGGCCTCGGACATGCGCTTGGCCGCCCGGCCGGTCGGCGCGGCAAGTTTGACCTTATGCCCGAGCTTGTCAAGGGCGCGCACCACCATGCGGGTGATGGTGGTCTTGCCCGTGCCGGGACCGCCGGTGAGCACGAAGACCTTCTCCCCGATGGCCGTCTGCACGGCCCGGCGCTGCTCCTCGGAAAGCGTCAGCCCGGCCTCGGCCTCGATTTTCGGCAAAAGTCCCCGGGCCTTTTCCAAGACCCCGGTGCTGCCGCCGTGGGTGCACAGCCCCCACAGCCGGTCGGCGATTTCCTTCTCGTAGCCGTAGAGGTGATGCAGATAGACGGCCCGGGGGATGTCCTGCTCGGGAAGCGGACAGGTCTTGATGCGTTTTTTTTCTTCCAGGGCGGCCAGGGCGGATTCGAAGGTGACGGGATCGATCTCGCCGTCGAGCATGCCCAGAATCCGTTCGTAGAGCTCCTCGGCCGGGAAAAACAGATGCCCTTGCTCGCTGGCCGTAAAAAGGGAGAACACCACGGCCGCCTCCACCCGGTCCCGGCTGCCGGGATCGAGGCCGAGCTTTAAGGCCATGCGGTCGGCGGTGCGAAACCCGATGCCGCGAATCTCGTAGATCAGGTCATAGGGATTGGCCTTGAGGCGGGCGATGGCGTCGTTGCCGTAGAGCTTGAAGATCTTGGCGGCATAGCCCGTGGAGATCTCGAAGGTCTGCAGGAAAAGGATGAGCGAACGCACCTCGCGGTGCTCGTTCCAGGAGGAGAGGATGCCCGACAGCTTTTTCTTGCCCAGGCCCTCCACACGCAACAGCTTGTCCGGCTCGTTCTCCAGGATGTCTAGGACGCGCGCGCCGTACATGTCCACCATGCGCTCGGCCAACACCCCGCCCACGCCCTTGATCTGGCCCGAGGCCAGATAGCGCCGGATGCCGTTGACCGTGGCCGGCATGGACGAGACGGCGCTTTGCACCTGGAACTGGCGTCCGAAACGGGGATGTTCGACCCACTGGCCGGTCAGGCGCACCATCTCGCCCGGGGCCAACTTGGCCATGGCGCCCACGATGGACACCACCCCCGGTTCGCCCTTGGCCTTGACCCGGGCGACGAGATAGTTGGTCTCTTCGCTGTAATAGGTGATGCACTGCACCTCGGCCGCAATTTCCGTGACCGTCACGCCCGGCGCTCCCCTCGCGTCACGGAAGGACGGCGGCCATCCGCCGGGCGTGCCCGGCGGCAGCCCGCACACGCGCCGCGCGATCCCCGGCAGCCGTCC
>NZ_JAZHDB010000037.1:0-90520 GCF_036584575.1 Desulfolutivibrio sp. | reverse complement strand
GGCCTTTCGCCCCTCCCCGAACCCCTCCCCGCCCGGGGGAGGAACTATTTTACAACACAGATGGTTCATCACGGAAATCCTGGATAAGCGGATCTGATTTCGAGGAGGAAGTTGGTGTCGTCACGGAAGCTTAGCCATGCACCTGACCGCCGTGGTCTTGTTTTTCATTCATGCTGCTGCGTTGAAGGGGCTAGTCATAAGTACTATCAGCATGTTATTTTTTTTCATGGCGAACCTGTCGAAAACTGACCTTGGCCGTAACTGGCTAAATTCGTTCACCGATTTTGAAGAACGAAAAGTTGCGGCCGCATTGATTGATGCGATTCTTCTTGTTAGCCGTGATGAATTGGTCCGTTCCATACGAGACCAAATCGAAACGATTCTTAACGATAGGAGTGACACCGCTCGTCCGATTGCATTATTCGCTGAACGTGAAGTACAGAAAATTTCAGGGGTGCCCCAGCCGTTTTTTCCTGGCACAGAAAGTGGCAGAGCTACGGGTGTAGGAGTTGCAGCTATTGGGGCTAGGCCAAGTGATAAGGAGGTTGGTAGCGAGGGTATTATTGCCAATATAATAACAGAATTTGCACGTATGCAAAAGAAAAACGTCTTATCTCATCCAGGCCCAGAAGAAATGCGAAGTCGTAGGATTTCGTCAATCGTTATTGTCGCAGATTTTATTGGCTCTGGGAAACGCATGTTTGAAATGCTCGAATCTTTCCGCAGGGTAAGGACACTGCGAAGCTGGAAGTCATATAAAATTATTGATTTTAAAGTTGTATCCTATTCAGCATCTAAAATTGGACTGAACACGGTTTGTTCCAGTAAGCTAAAACCTGACGTTTACAATATCGTAGGATGTCCTACAATATATAATACATTTTTTGGAAAAAAACTTGAAGAAATAAAAAAAATATGTAGAAAATATTCTAAGAAATATACAAATCCATTTGGATTTTTAAATGTGGGAGCTTTAATTGCATTCGCGCATGGAATTCCAAACAATGCTCCTCAGATTCTCCATAGCACGAGAAGTGGTTGGACACCTCTTTTTCGTGGGCGAGGTACAGCTATGATAGAGTTTAGCTTTCCTTCAGAAGCTATCGAGACAGTAGCTGAAAGAGCCTCGCGATTGTTGCCTATGTTTAATGCTAACTGCTTTCTTGTCAATCATGTGGGGAGCCAGTGGATCAAGACTATGGTAGTACTTGCCGCAATTGAGGGTGGCGCTCGAAGTGCGTCAGATATTTCAGCTTGTACTGGATTACACTTGTCTTGTGTGGATGAAATCCTAAATAATACACAGATTGCTCACTGGACGGATGACCGAAATGTCCTTACCACACTTGGGAAACAGGAACTCGCTAGTTTGCGGCGTCGCCGTCGACGCGCTCCTATACTTCCCAAACTGGAATCAAAGAATTATTATCCAACGCAGCTGAGGGCTCGGTGAGAGCGTTTAGGAATGCGTCGCGAAAGCGACGACGGGTTCTCCGGGAACCTGGGGCGCTGGATTTCCGGCGTTCGTTAAGCGGAGCAGTATCTTCGCGCTGCGCGGTGCAGCAAGCCAAGCCTGGCGTTGTCTTGGGCTTGCCTCGCTGCTCCACCCACCATAGTGGGTCGAAGTAAATGTCTCTTCCGAGCTCTCAGCAATATCGCTCTCAAGGTCGGCGCGAAGGTGTCGACGAGACGACCCTCAACCGTGCTGTGGAAACGATTGAGAGGATTCGTCGTACTGACCCACGCCTAACGCCAGTCCTGACTCTTCGCCACCTCAGTTATCTTGCCGAGACACCGTATGGTTATTTGCGACATATAGTTTCCCGAAATAGTGTCCAATATCGTCATGTACGTTTAAAAAAACATTTGCCAGGGCGGAAAAGTCACAGAATCATCAGCATTCCATCTGCGAACCTTATGAATCTTCAACGTTGGATAGCTCAACGAATACTGAAATATATTGAGCCGTCCTCGGCCAGTTTTGCTTACCATCCCGGAAGTAGCCCTGTGATGGCAGCGGAGGAACACTGCGGGTGTTCATGGCTCATGAAGGTTGATATACAAGATTTTTTTCATAGCATTGCCGAAGGTAGAGTTTCGAAAATATTCTTTAGTGCTGGATATCCAAGGCTTTTGTCGTTCGAGCTTGCGCGCATTTGCACAATGCAATATGGATCTCGTAAATTCGAAATTGAGCGAAATGGTCGTTGGACGAAAATACCGCACTATTGGAACGTGCAGGAAGGTGTTCTGCCTCAAGGTGCTCCTACGAGCCCGATGCTTTCTAATCTTGTTGTGCGTCATTTAGATAATCGATTGATAGATATATCTAAATCGCACGGGGTTAAGTTTTCACGTTACTCTGATGATCTTGCATTCTCATGCAAAGAAAAGAAGTCAGCTAAATTCACAAATAGTTTTAAAAGAATAGTCTTGTCTGAAATATCACGGGAAGGGTTTCGTCATAATCATAGAAAAACAGTAGTCCGAGGTTCTGGTGATAGAAGGATTGTCCTTGGAATGCTGGTTGACGGCGCCACGCCACGTCTACCACGTGAATTTAAAGACTTAATTCGGTTACACCTTTATTATCTATCTTCAAAAAAATTCGGCCCTGCTAACCACGCGACACATCTCAAGATTTCGATTTCTACACTATATCATAGGCTACTGGGCTTGATCGGCTGGGCTACTAGGGTAGAGCCAGAGTATGGTGCAAACTGTCTAAATGAATTCAAGAAGATTAAATGGCCACCGATTCGGCCGGGTTATTCTCTCATCGTAAATGAAGAATTTTTTTCATCTTGAACTCCCAATACGACAACCTGCCCAGCCGAAAATCCTGTTCGTCTGATCCGGTTCACGGTGCCCACTTTTTGGTGTGGCCTCCAACGTGTCGATATTTTTGAGGATCAACGATGTAATAACTCACGTTTCTGAAATTCTACATAATCCAAAAAAGTTTCCCCCCTGGCTGCCGCAGGCCTCGCTCTAGGGCGCGGCCCCGGGGCCGCGCTTAAAGGGCAGCAGGGCGTTTAATTCGTTGATGTAGTCCTGTTCCAGGGAATTGATCTCCGGCAGGTTTCCCAGAAAGACATGCTCGAAGCGCGGATCGCGGAAGCGGTGCAGGCTGACCGTGGGGATGGACACGAATCCCCGGCGGGCCTTGTGTTCGCCGCCCATGCCCGGGTCGTAGAGCCGGATGCCCTGTTCGATGGCCCAGGCGATGGGGGTGTAGTAGCACAGTTCGAAATGTAGATAGTCCACATGGCGCGTCGCCCCCCAATAGCGGCCGTTTAAGCGGTCGCCCTTGCGGATGAGCATGGCCATGGCCATGGGGTCGGGATTCTCGTCCTGGTAGGCGACCACGAAGGCCACCCGGTTTCGGGGCAGCCCGGGCAGGGCGTCGAAGAATTCCTCGGTCAGGTAGCGACAGCCGTAGTCCCCGAACTTGTCGTTGGTGGCCGCATAGAAGCGGTGCATGTCGGCAAAAAGCCGCTCCGGGATGTCCGGGGCTGCGTACAGCCGGACCTGGATGCCCTGGTCGCGCAGGCGGCGGCGTTCCCGTTTGACGTTTTTGCGGGCCAGGCTGCCGAAGCGGGCCAGATAGTCGTCCAGGCTTCGATAGCCGGGATTGTCCCAGATGTAGCCCTGGTGCATCCAGGAATTCATCCCCAGGTCGCGCAGGATGGCGGCGAAACGGGGATCGACGAAAAGAAACGAGATGCCCGAGAGGGCGTTGGCGGCGCAGAGCTTTTCCAGGGCTTCCATGATGACCAGGCACAGGCGGCGTTCATCCTGGTCCGGGGCCATGAGGAAGCGGTATCCCGTGGCCGGGGTGAACGGCGAGGCCCCCAGGAGCTTGGGGTAGTAGGGGATGCCCATGCGCCGGGACACCTCGGCCCACAGGTGGTCGAAGACGAATTCCCCTTCGCCGTGGCCCTTGACGTACAGGGGGGCGCAGGCCACCAGACGCTCGCCGTCGCGAACCAGGACATGCACGGGATACCAGCCCGTGCGCATGGAGACGCTGCCCGAGGACTCCAGCAGGTTCAGCCACTCCCATTCCAGAAAGGGCGTCGCCGCTGGCAGGGCCAGGGCGTTCCATTCGTCCCGGTCGATATCGGCCATGGCCTTGCGGAAGGACACGGCGTAGGTGGTGCGGGTTTCGGGCGTGCTCATGGCGCGCCGCGTGCGGCAGGAGCGGTTTGCAAGGCGGGGCTGACGGCCGGGCAGGATGGCGTTTGCGGGATGCCGCGCGGCGGTTTGCAAAAGATGGTGGTGCGCCAGACGCCGTTTTCAAAGTCCCGGCGTCGCCAGTCCGCAAAGGCCTCAAAGATCGGGGCGTATTTTTCCCACTCGCTGTTGTCGAGAACCAGGAATCCCCCGGGCGCGATCTTCTCCATGGCGTTTATGGCGCATTCCACCCTGGCCCGCCCGTCCACCAGCACCACATCGAAATGTTCGTCGGGGTAGGCCAGGATGTGGTCGAAATAGTCGGCAAATTCGGGTCGGCGCGGCGTCATCCCGAGTTTCCTCCAGATCGGCGGCCTCATGTCCGGGCATGCCCTGGCTTCCCCGGGGGGGGCGTAGGCCAGGGTCACGTTGGCGATCTCGAACCGTTGCAACAGGGCCGCCACCTTGCGCCGCCATTTTTCGTTGTGCTCCACGGTGACCAGGGAGTCCATGAGGCGGGAAAAATAGAGGGTGCTGCGGCCTGCGCCGAATTCCAGTCCGCGCATATGCGGCGTGAGGTGGACGCGCAGAAACCGCACCGCCCCGGCGTTGATCCAGGGATAGGCCGGGTCCAGGAGAAGCCGCACCCGGGTGGGCAGATAGAGAACGGCCCGGAAGAGCCGCCGCAGACGTTGCCCTGGTGTCGTGGCGCGGGGGGTGTAGCGAATGAGCAAGGGCGGTGTCCCATGTGCGTCGTGCCGGGCCGCCGCGCCGGGGGCGACGTGCGGCGACGCCTCGTCAGGAGCTTTTCACATCCGAAAGGCCGACCACGGCCTCGTCCGTGTTGCCGTAGAGGGCGAAAACCTTGCGCAGATCGGTGATCTTCAGGATGTTTTCCAGGCGCTCGCCGATGTCGCACAGGGCCATGGACCCTTTTTCCTTCATGAGCCGGTTGCGCAGGGTGATCAGCGTCCCGATGCCGCAACTGTCGAGGAAGCTTACGCCCGTGAAGCTGATGACCAGCTTTTTCGGGCCGTCGTCCAGAGCCGGATTGATGTGGCGCAAGGCGTCGTTGCACACGGTATAGTCGAATTTCTCGGGGAGGTTGCCGACCACGAGGACGCCGTTCTGTTCGGTGATGGAGAGTTTCATGTCGGATATGGCTCTTTGTCTTTTGGGTGCGATGAGCAAAGGTAGCATGCCGCCTCGGGACAGGCAAGCCGGTGCGCCTGGAGTGTGTCGAGAGCACATGATATGACCGAATGAGGCAGCGCATGATCTGATCGAGGCCGCCTTTTCTCCGAACGCCGCGACGTCGGCTTGCCATCCCCGGGCTTCCCCCGTAAAATCGAATTGGTGGGGAAGCTGCAACCAGTGTGGAGCTGCCGTTATGAGCGCCGATCTGCAAGGCGATCTGCACGCCGAGATCATGACCGAGATGGCGGAGAATTTCTTCGGCCGTCGCCGCAACCTGGAGGACCGGCTGGACCAGTTCTATCGTCTGGTGGTCCGGGTGCGCCGGGTGGGCATGGATACCCTGGTCAAATGGCACACGCTTTTTCGGCTGCTTTTATGCGACGAGGAGGCCAAAAGCCTGTTGACGTCCCTTGGGGCGGTTCCCGCCGATATCCTGTGGTATTGCAAAAACGTCAGCGAACTGCGCCCCTTGCGACGTCCCCTGGCCCTGACCGGTCTGGGACGGTATAAAAAGACCGTTGCCGGACTGTACGAGATGGTTCGTCAGGCCGCCGCCGACTACAATCACGGAACCTTCACCCCCGATCCCCTGGACATTCGCAAGAAGCGGGCCATTCCTGGCTATGAGCAGGTCCGGGAGATGTGCGAGGCGGTCAACCTCGAGATCAAGGCGGTCAACGACGGCCAGTCGCCGCTGTGCGTGTTGTCGTTCGCCAAGGGGCTGGACCCCGAGTGCGTGCAGCGTGAGAACATCGCCGGGGCCATTCTGGGGGACGCCCAGAAGCTCGACCGGGATCTGGCCTTCGTGCCCATCTCCTTTGACGATCTGGGCCTGCCGCACATCCCGGACCTGCCGCCCCTTTCCGAGGTCAAAGGCAGGCTCGACGCCCTGTGCGCGACGCTCTACGACACCCGCAAGGCCGAGGTGGCGGCCCTGCTCGATCAGGTGTGGGCGGCCTGACGGGCGCCGTACAATCGGGCAAGGCCGGGGCGTCGTCGTGTCATATTGAAAGGATGGCGCAGGGCGTTGCCCGCGTGATCCGCTACGGTGTCCGCTCGCGGCGGCGCGCCAGGATCAGACGGCGTGCCCGACGTCTACGCCTTCCTCCCCCCGCCATCCATGACCCAGGACGGATCGTACAGGCAAACCCGGTTGCGTCCCTGGTTTTTGGCTTGATACAGAGCCCTGTCCGCCGCCTCCACGAGGTGGGCCAGATCGGCGGCCATGCCGCAATCCTGAAGTAGTTCCGCCACGCCGATGCTCACCTCGATCTTGATGCCGGCCGTGATCATCTGCCCGGCGAGATCCCGGATCACGAAGTGGTAGCGGCCGATCTTGCCCCGGATGATCTCGGCCAGATCTCCGGCCTGCGTCTTGGAAAAGCCGGACAGGATCACGGCGAATTCCTCTCCGCCATATCGGGTCGGGAGGATGTTTTGCCCCGCCTCGTGTTCCTCGGTAAGGCCTTTGAGCAGCGACCCTACGGTGGCCAGGGCCTGGTCGCCGATGCGGTGGCCGTGTTCGTCGTTGAATTGTTTGAAGTGGTCGATGTCGATCATCAGCAGGCCCAGGGGTTCGCGCAGCCTGCCCGCCGTCTCCATGGCCTCGACGGCGGCTTGGTCGAAGGCCCGGCGGTTGCCGATGCCGGTCAGGGGATCGGTGAGGCTTAATTCCTGCAGGATGTCCACATCCTTTTCCATGTCCGCGACCATGTCGTGGAAACCCTTGCGGATGTCGGACAAAACCTCGTCGAGCTCCTTGCCGCTTTCCACGGCCTGAACCGTGGCCGCCTCCAGATCCTCCACGTCGCCGCGACGCCGTCCCATGATCTGGTACATCTCGCCCACCAGCTTGGCCGCTTCCTTGAGGCTGGCCGCTACCTTGCGCCGCCAGGGGTCGTGCAGGATGTGCTCGTTTTGGCGCACGACCTCACTGAACTTGGTTTCGGAAAAATCTTTTTCCCGCAGCACGCTGACCACGAGTTTCTGGATGAGTTCTTTTTGCTCGGCGTCGAGAAAGTCGTAGTCCTTGATGCTGCGCATGTAGAGAATCAGGCCGCGCCACTTGGATTCCCGGGGCACGCCCAGACGATCCAGCGTGCCGCACAGGTTTTCCGAGCAAAACGACGGCAGCCGGGAGGATGGTGAGTCGTTGTTCATCCGTGTGCTCCCTGGAGACAGGCATCCGCTCATCCTTGTTCTGGCGGCCGGAGCGCGGAATGATACGCGCAGCCTGGCCGAAGGCCGACAAGACGGGCCGGTTTATGGATCGGCTGCGTCACAGCGGCGCGCACACCAGTCGGCCCGTTGTTTGGCGCAACCGGCGGCTTAAAAGCCGCGCGATCTTCATGAGCATTTTTATCCCGACTTCGGGGTGGTCCTTGAGAATGGCACGAAACTGCTCTTTGGGGAGAACCAGGAGCGTCACGTCCCCCTTGGCCCGGGCCGTGGCCGAGCGCGGTTCCCCGTCCACGAAGGCCATCTCCCCCAGGTGGGTGCGGGGATGCAGGGTAATGACGACCGACTCGGTGGCGTCGCCGCTTTCCTTGACGATATCCACCATGCCGGACACGATAAAGGCCATGAAATCCTGCCTATCCCCTTCTCGAAAGACGTTTTCCCGGTCGGAAAAGGTCGCCAGGTGCAGGTGGGAGGCGATGATGTCCACCTCCTCGCGAGAAAAATCCTCGCCCCACTTGGTGCCGTCGAAAAGATCCGCCAGTTGTGCCGTGCTTGGGCCCGGCTCTTTTTGAGGTGCGCGTGTTCGCATGATGGACGCTCGTTTCCGCCTTGAGGGCCGTGAATTCGGGTTGCCGGTCCTGGGTATTTCCGTGTTCTGTACCCTATCCTCGCCGCCCGCCGGAGGCAAGCCGCAACCCGCCGCAAAGGGGCAGGCCGCCCGGCTGGCCGAATTGGCGACATGCGCGGCGTTGCATTGTTTGTCCCGGAAAGGTACAAAGTCAAGGCGGCCTGTCAGCCCGGATCACGGCACGGCCACGGCGCGCCGTCGGGGCGACAACCGTGCTGGGCTGCGATGCGGAGGGGCGGGTGTTCCAAAAGATCAAGACCCTTTTTCGGGGCCTTCTGACCAAGCCGGAGGCCGATACGGCCTCGGGACTTTCCGATGAGGACATCCAGGCCGAGTTCAAGAAGCGGTACCACCACTTCAAGCTCCTGCTGACGGCCAACAAGAAGGCCTTGGAGGTCATGTCCCAGATGGAGCAGGCCCTGCACGGGGGCTCCGTCTTCGGCATGTCCTTTATCCGTTCCCACTCCACAGCCGTTTCGGTCAACGTCTATAAGATCATTGAGCATTTAAACAACATCGCCCCGGAGAAGTACGCCGCGCTGTATCCCCGCATGAAAGACATACAGCGGCAGGTGGCCGCCGTCCTGGACAACATAGCCCCGCCGCCGGCCATGGAACTGACCCTGCCCCTGTCCTGCATCAACCGGGACATGGCCGACCAGGTGGGCGGCAAGATGGCCGGAATCGGCGAGATCATGAGCCGCACCGGGCTTCCCGTGCCGCCGGGATTCGTCATCACCACCCTGGCCTACCGTCGCCTCATCGAGCACAACGATCTGCGTGACGAAATCAACCGCCTCCTGCAATCCGCCGGTCCCGACGACCAGGAAAACCTCCTGGCCTTAAGTTCCCGCATCCGCAACCTGATCGCCATGGCCGAGGTTCCGGGCGATGTGGCCGGGGCCATCCATGCCGCCTATGCCGCGCTGTGCGCCGAGGCCGGGGAGGGCGCCTGCGTCTCCCTGCGCAGCAGCGCCCTGGGCGAGGACGCGGCCGGGCAGACCTTTGCCGGGCAGTTCGCCACCAAGCTCAATGTGGCCGCCGATGACCTGCTGGAGTCCTATAAAGAGGTGGTGGCCAGCAAATACAGCCCCCAGGCCATGACCTACCGTTTGAACCGGGGCATCCCGGATGAGGACATCGCCATGTGCGTGGGCTGTATGGCCATGGTCCGGGCTGCGGCCGGGGGGGTCATCTATTCACGCAATCCCCTGGATATCCGAGATGATTCCATTTTCGTCCATTCCTCCTGGGGCCTGCCCAAGACCGTGGTGGACGGTTCCGTGGCCTGCGACGAGTTCGTGGTGTCCCGGGAAGGCGGGCTGGCCTTGTCCGACCGGCGCATCCGGAGCAAGGACCGGGTGTTCGTGTGCCATGAGGGCGAGGGCGTGTGCGTCATGGAGACGCTTCTGGAGAAGCGCGACCAGCCCAGCCTCGACGACGGCACGGCCTTGCGCTTGGCCGAGGCGGCCGTGACCCTGGAGGAGATGTACGGCTCTCCCGTGGATATCGAATGGGCCGTGGACGCCCAGGGACGGCTCTATTTCCTGCAATGCCGCCACCTGACCCAGATGGAGGTCCAGGGCGGCGGGCCAGCTGCGAAACGCACGACCCAGGGTGTGATCATCGGCGGCGGGGCCACGGCCAGCCCGGGAGTTGCCTGTGGTCCGGTTTTCGTGGTGCGTCGGGAGGCGGATCTGTTGCAGTTTCCGTCCGGGGCGGTGCTGGTCAGCCTGGAGGCCCCGCCGCGCTGGGCCTCGGTCATCAACAAAACAGCGGCCATCGTCACCGAGAAGGGCGGCTCGGCCGGGCATTTGGCCAACGTGGCCCGGGAATTCCAGGTTCCGGCGATCATGGCCGTGCCCGGGGCCTTGGCGGCGCTGCAAAACGGCATGGAGGTCACGGTGGATGCCGACGGCCTGGCCGTGTACCGGGGCCGGGTGGAGGAGGTTTTGGCCCACGCCCGTCCGCGCAAGGCCCCCGAGGGCCAAACCCCCATGCACGCCATCCTGCGCCGGGTCATGGACCACATCACGCCGCTGCATCTTTTGGATCCCAACGACGCCATGGTTTTTCGGCCGGATAAATGCCGCACGCTGCATGACATCACCCGGTTTTGCCACGAGAAATCCGTCACCGAGATGTTCCATTTCGGCCAGGATTTCCATTTCGCCAAACGCGCGGCCAAGCAGCTCCGGTACAAAAAAACGGCCATGAAATGGTGGTTCATCAACCTCGACGACGGGTTCGCCCATGACATCCCGGGCCGGTTTGTGACCCTGGAGGAGATTTCCTCCATCCCGGTGCATGCCCTGTGGACCGGTTTTTTGGCCATCCCCTGGCAGGGACCGCCGCCGGTCGACGCCAAGGGCTTCATGTCCATCCTGGTGCGGGCGGCCTCCAACCCGAACCTTGAGGAGTCGGGCCAGTCGGCCTTTAGTGAGCGAAATTTTTTCATGATCTCAAGACATTACATGTGTCTGAGTTCCCGCTTCGGATTCCATTTCTGTACGGTGGAGGCCCTGGTGGACAACCGGCCCCAGGAAAACTACGTCAGCTTCCAGTTCAAGGGCGGCGCGGCCGAGTTCATGCGCCGCCGCCTGCGGGCCGAGTTCGTGGCGGGTATACTCGAGGATCACGGATTTCTCATCGACATCAATGAGGATTCGGTGTTCGCCCGGCGCAGCGGCGGCACGCCCGAGGAGATGGACGAGGCCCTGCGCATTGTGGGCTATCTGCTCATGCATACCCGGCAATTGGATATGATCATGCACAACCGGCCGCTGGTGGAGACCTACCGCAGGCGCATCGACGGGGAGATTGCCAGGGTTTTGGCCGAACTCACCAGCCCCGTTCCCGATCCCGGCGCATAAGTCTTCTTTGCCCAACATCTGCAAAAAAAACCCGGGATGGCCCGGGCGTGCTTTTTTTTGTTGAGACTGGACAAGGGGAGGGTTTCAGATCTCTTCGGCCGTGACCAGTCCCAGGCGACGCAGTTCGGAGAGGACGGATTTTTCATCCACAGGCTTTTGCAGAAACGACGTGGCCTCGCCAAGATACATGGCGTTATGGGTGTCCTCGGCATCCTCAAGGACCGAGGTGATGATCACCCGGGCCTGACTGGCCTTGTCCACGCCAAAATCGCGCTCGATTTCCCGAATCTCCCGCAAGGCCTTGGGCCCGTCAATGACCGGCATGAGCAGATCCATGAACACGATGGAAAAGGGACGCTTTTCCTCAAGGGCTTTCTGGAATGTCATGACCGCCTCTTCGCCGTTTACGGCCACGTCGCAAAAGGCATACGGATGCATGATGTATTCCAAAAAACTCCTGCTATAGAAATCGTCATCGACGATGAGCGCCCGCATAGCGGCCTCCCCGTGGAGGTTGCAGGGAAATTCAAGAAAGACAACATGTTGAACAGACCCCTTCCTACAGCCCAAAAAGCGTTTCTGTCAAGCAGGCAAAGGTCGAATTTCACGATGCGCTCAGGTCATCTGGGTTCGACGCCAAGCAGGATGGTCGCCAGGCGACCCGAGCAGTGGCATTGGGATTCATGGCGGCGGTGGTATTCCAGCCGGGTCCGCAGGCAGGCCAATTCCCCGTTCTCAAAGACAGCCCACACGTCGCCATACCCCAGGCAGACGAAATCTTCATCCGGGGCGCCCTGAATGGACGTCCCTGGTTCTCCGAGCAGCCCCAGCACCTCGGCCTGGGACATCCCCAGGCGCAATTGCCGCTCGGCGAACCGCGCCGTATCCTGCATTTCGCGCCGGATCTTCCCCGCCTGCTCCTGCGCCGGATCGCCTGCGGATCGTCTGGCGGCCTCCGCCTCGGCCCTGGCCGCCCGGTACTGGGCCACGGCGGCGGCCCGGACGTCCTCGTTTGCGGCATAAAAGGGGAGTTTTTGGGCAAGATTGGCCAGGTCAGCCACTCCCCGGCCGGTCAGGCGCACGGTCAGACCATTCGGGCCGGGCTCGATCTCTTCCCGGTCAGCCTCCACCCGCAACACCCCGAGGGTGTAGGCCGCAATCTCCTCATCCGTCAGGGACAGTCCCAAGTTCCCGGCTGCGGCGGCCACCCGCTCGGACATCTTGGCCACAAGGCGGGTACGGGCCTTCAAGAGGCATTGCCGACGGGCATCGGCCTCGGCGACACCGGGGGCAAAGACGCAGGTCAGGCCGACGGTAGCGAACAGATCCTCCCGGGCAGCAGAGCGCAGTGCGGGCGAGGCGCCGTTTCCGGTCGACGATGCCGCCGTGTCCAAGTCCGGCAACTGGGCATGGGCCAAAGGCAGCGCGTCCCAGAGGGTCGAAATTCCGCCAAGGGCAAGACTCAGGGTGAGAAAGAGGATAACAGGCATGGGGATTCCGTTGTTTTTATGACGGTATGAAGTACAAAATAAAAATGCAAGATTGATTCCACGTCCGTTTCGCGCGTAGCGTGGGCAAAACAAGGAGCAACATATGGCCCTGAAGTTGACGCTTGTCCAATAGCGGGGGTCAAGATCCGTGCTTTCATTCACGACTGGCGCCGGGGACATATTTTGGACGCGGATAAAAAAAACGCGCCCTTTCTGGCCGGTCAGGCCAAAAAGGGCGCGTAAGGAACGCGGGGTGGCGGGGGCTAGGGCAAAAGCGCCTTGCCCGCCGTAAACGCCAAGTCATAGATGGGGGCGGGAAGCACGCCAAGCAGCAGCACGCAGGCTGCCAGGATGCCGCCCATGGCCACCTGCCCGGTGGAAATGGTCGTGACCGGGGCGGCGGCGTCAAGTTCCTCGGTGTAGGCGTGGCGCACCAGGTTTAGATAATAGTAGATTGCGATGGCCGTGTTCAGAACAGCCACGATGACCAGCCAGTTGTAGCCATGGTCCCAGGCCGAGGCCAAAAGGAACAGCTTACCGGCGAACCCGGCGGTGGGCGGCAGACCCACCAGGGCGAAGGCCGAAACCGCCAGGACCAGGGCCAGGCCGGGGCTTTTCTTGTACAAGCCGTTGAGGCCGTTTAAGGTCACGTTCTCGCCGTTCACGGCAATGCGGCTTATGACATAGAAGCAGGTCAGGTTCATCAGCAGATAAACTAGGGCATAGAACGTGGCGGCTGACAGTCCCGCTGCCGTGCCCGACACCAGACCCAGCATGACGTATCCGGCGTGGGAGACGCTGGAATAGCCCAAAAGCCGTTTCACATCCTTCTGCACCAGGGCCGTCAGGTTTCCGATGGTCATGGACAGGGCGGCCAGGAGGGCCAGGATGTTGGTCACCTCCATCCCCGGGGAGAGGACCGAAGACAGCCGCACCAAGACCACCACGGCGCCCAGCTTGGGCACCGTGGCCACATAGGCCGCCGTCTCGTTGCTGGTTCCCTCGTAGACGTCCGGGCACCAGAAGTGGAAGGGAAAAAGCGCCAGCTTGTAGAAGAATCCGGCCAAAAACAGGGTCAGCCCCACCACGGCCATGGGATTGTCGGCCATGCTCCAGGACTTGTCCATAAGCCCCTGGATGTAGGTGGTGTGCTGGGAGGCCATGATGAAGGACAGGCCGTAAAGGGCCACGGCCGTGACCACCGCGCCGAAGAGGATGTACTTGATGGCCGCTTCGGAGGCGCGCCGGTCGTTGCCGCGCAGGGGGATCAGCGCATACAGGCTGTAGGAGGACAGCTCCAGGGCCAGGTACAGGGTGATGAGCTCAGCGGCCGAGGCCAGGAGCATGAGCCCCCAGGCGGACAGGCCGAGCATCATGAAATAGTCGGTGCGCTTCTGGGTCTCCAGGGTGGGCTGGTTCTGAGCGTTGATCACGGTCACGCAGAACCCCAGGCTGATGGCCACCTTGAAGAATTGGGACAGGGCGTCCACCCGATACACGTCTTCAAAGAGCAACCCCTGCGCGCCGAGCTTGGAGGCGGCCACGGCCACGCCGATGATCGCCACCACAGGGAGCCAGCGGGGGCCCGTGTCATTGCGCCCCCGGACCACGCTTTGCACGAAAAGCGCGACCACCACCAAAAGCTGGAACAGTTCGGGCATTACGAGATCGAAGTTCACAGGCGCTCCTTTCCGGGAAGGGACACTGAGGAGTCCGCGCCGTCAGCGACACGGGCGGCCGGTTCAAGCTGCATGCACTCGGCCAGCGGCATATCCTTGTGAAAGCCGAGGGTCTGGTTCTTTTGCTCGATAGTGGTCAGCACGGTCGTAATCGACGGGCTGATCATGCGCAGGGCCGGACCAGGGGCGAAGCCGATGTAAAAGACCAAAAAGGCCATGGGCATCAGGTAGATCCATTCCCGGCCGTTTAGGTCGCCCCATTTCTTCTTGTAGGAGGAAGGATCGCCCCAGGCCACCTTCTGCATCAGCCGCAGCATGTAGGCGGCGGCCAGCATGGCCCCGGGGATGGCCAGGAAACCGGCCCAGGTGTTGACCTCGAAGGTTCCGGCCAGGACCAGCACCTCGCCCACGAAGCTGTTGGTGCCGGGAAAGGCCAAAGACGACAGGGAGAAAAGACCCCAGAAGAACATGAAGGCGGGCATGTATTTGCCAAGCCCCTGGTTGTCCGTGATCTCCCGGCTGTGGCTGCGTTCGTAGATGAGCCCGATGAGCATGAACAGCGCCCCGGTGGTGATGCCGTGGTTGAGCATCTGGAGGATGGCCCCCTCCACTCCGCGCTGAGTGAGCACGAAGATGCCCAGGGTGACAAAACCCATATGGGCCACGGAGGAATAAGCCACCAGTTTCTTGATGTCCTTCTGTCCCAGGGCGATGAGGCCGCCGTAGAGGATGGAGGCGATGGAAACGGCGATCATCATGGGCGCGAAGTACACGCTGGCGGCCGGAGCCAGGGGCAGGCACAGCCGCAAAAAGCCGTAGGTGCCCATTTTCAGGAGCACGGCGGCCAGGATGACGGAACCGGCGCTGGGGGCCTGGACGTGCGCCGCCGGGAGCCAAGTGTGCAGCGGGAACATGGGCACCTTTACGGCGAACGCCAGGGCCATGGCCAAAAATGTCCAGAACTGAAACTCGAAAGAGAAGGTCTTGGAGGTCAGGACCGTGATGTCGAAGGTGCCGCCCACGGTGCGAAAGGCCACGATGGCCGCCAAAAGCAGGGTGGAGCCGGCCAGGGTGTACAAAAAGAACTTGATGGAGGCGTATTTTCTTTCAGGCCCGCCCCACACCGCGATAAGCAGGTACATGGGGACCAGCATGGCCTCCCAGAAGACGTAGAAGAGCACGAAGTCCAGGGCCGAGAACACCCCGACGCAGGCTGCCGTCATCAGCAGCAGACAGAAATGGAACTCCTTGATCCGTTTGCCGATGTAGGTCCAGGAGCATAGCACGCACAGCGGCAAGAGCACGGCCGTGAGCATGATCATAAACAGGCTCAGGCCGTCCACCGCCAGGTGATAGGTGATGTCCCAGGCCGGAATCCAGGCCACGGTCTCCTCGAATTGATAGCCTCCGTTTGGAACGTAGCCGAAAAGCGGCAGCGCCAAGAGGCATTCGAGGATGCCCACCACCAGGGTGAACCCCCGGACGAAACCGTCCTGCCGGATGAAAAAGAGCGCCACCGACGCCGCAAGGGGCAGGAAGATGAGGCTCGAAATCACCGGATATCCCGCGTCCGTCATGAATCGCTCCCGTCGTTTGGTCCGTCTACCACAAAGCCCACACCAGCGCGAAAATCGCCAGCCCCAGGGCCGCCACGCCAGTCAGGTAGTCCTGAAGGCGGCCGGTTTGCAGCTTGCCGGTCACCCCGCCGAAGTTACGCACGCCGCTCGCCGAACCGTCCAGCACACCGTCGATGCCCTTGGTGTCGAAGAAGATGGTGGCCTTGGCCGATTCCAAGAGCCCCCGAAGCCCAACCTTCTCATAGACGTCGTTCCAAAGCCCGTCCAAAAAGGCCAGGGGCACGCTCACCAGCCCATAGAAAAGCCTGCCGACGATCCGGTAGAGCACGTCGAAGTCCAGGTTGCGCCCGGGCTTGGGATGCAGGATGTTGCGCATGTAGTAGAACCCCAGCCCCGTGAACCCGAGGAGCAGCGAGGACTGAAGCACGTGCCAGGGGGTGTAGGGCACGTAGTCCGTGGGGTAGGGCAGAAGCGAATACAGGGCTTGCGGGAAAAGACCCGTGAAAAGACACAGGAAGGCGGAGATGCCCATGCCCAGATACATGTTCCAGGGAATGGGTTTTAAGGGCATGTCGTTTTTGGGCTTGGACCAGAAGGCGAAGTAGGGAAGCTTGATGCCCACGGAAAGGAACGTTCCCACGGCCGCGATCTCCATCCCCAAGGCCAACCAGGTGTGATGGGCCTCGGCCGCGCCGGTGATGGTCATGGTTTTGGACACGAAGCCGTTGAAAAGGGGCATGCCCGAGATGCTCACCGCGCCGACCATGTAGCAGATCATGACCAGGGGCAGCCGCGAGGCCAGTCCCCCGAGATCGGACAGTTTGGCCGAACCGGCGGAATACAGCAGGCAGCCCGCGCCCATGAACAAAAGTCCCTTGTAAAGGATGTGGGCGTAGGCGTGGGCGCAGGCCCCGTCGATGGTCATGGCCGTTCCGATGCCGATGCCCGCCACCATGTACCCCACCTGGGAGACGATGTGATAGGACAGGATGCGTCGGGCGTTGTTCTCGATGGTTGCGTAGAAGACCCCCCACAGGCACATGACCACGCCCATGATGGCCAGGATCTCGAACCCGGCGTAGGCCCGGGCCAGGACGTAGACGGCCGTCTTGGTGGTGAACGCGCTCATGAACACCGCGCCCGTGACCGAGGATTCGGGATAGGCGTCGGGCAGCCAGGCATGCAGGGGCACCACGGCGGCGTTGACCGCGAACCCGGCCAGGATCAGCCAGTCGTAGAAGCGCGCGGCGTCCGGCGACACCGGCATGAAGTCGAAGCTTCCCGTGGCTTGGTGGCGCATAAGCAGGCCGCCCAGAAGCAGAAGCCCGCCCAGGATGTGGAACAGAAAGTAGCGCAAACCCGCAGCGGTGGCCCGGTTGTTGGCGCCGAACCACACCAGGCAGGTGGAGGCCACGCTCATGAGTTCCCAGAAGATGAAAAGCGTCAGGTAGTCCCCGGCGAACACGCATCCGAAGGCCCCGGCGATGTACAGGGAGGCCGCGATGTGCTGGCGGCGCTCGGGAAGGTGCAGGGCGTAGAGCATGCCGATCAGCGACTGGATGGCGAACACGTGGGCGAACACCAGGGACAGGGAGTCGATGCGCCCGAACTTGAGGTTGACGCCCAGGTAGCGAATGGGCTCGATCATCCTCGGGCCGTCCGGTCCCAGGGTCAGCGACACCACCGAGGCGATGGCCACCACGGGCGGCAGGAGCAGAAGCCAGCGCCAGGCCGCGTGGTTTTCGGCCTTAAGCCACGGCAGGACCAGGGCCAGGGCCACAAAGGCCAGGCTTGGGTGCACGAAGCTGACATCAGTCATAGGATTCCTCGGTGCGGTGGATGAAGGGGAAGATGATCTTTTTCAGGACAAAGGACATGACCACGGCGAAAATCAGGCCGAAGGCGGCCCAAAAGCCGGGGATCTCCTCGCCGGGGAAGTGCGGGTGGTGGCTGACGATGAACAGGTTGAGCACCACCAGGGCCGCAAGCGCCACATACATGAGCCGCCTAAAACTTGCGGATGCCGCCTGGGCCCTCTCCAGCAGCCGTCCCAGGGTTTCGCTTTCTTTCATGTCCCACTCCCCGCTTCGACGTTTACGTTTCCTGTCCCGAAAATTCAGGGTCGCGCGCCACTCGCCGTCTTATGCATCCAGTCCGATCAGAAGTGGCCAAACGCCCTGGCGAACTGCAAAAAGGTCTCGGGGAAAAGCCCCAGGAAGACCGAGATTCCGGCTGTCAGACACAGCGGCACCACCATGACCATGGGCGCTTCCTTGTAATGCGTAAGATCGACGCCCTCAGCGGGTTTGCGCAAAAAGGCCCGGATGATGACCGGCGTAAAGTAGGAGGCGTTTAGGATGGTGCTGGCCAGAAGGGTGACCAGCAGCCCCAGCCTGCCGATCTCCAGCGCGCCGTTGGCCATGTACCATTTGCTGACGAAGCCGCACACCGGGGGCACGCCGATCATGGACAGGGCGGCCACGGAAAAGGCCCCGAAGGTCCAGGGCATGCGTCGGCCCATGCCGCCCATGAGGCTGATTTTTTTAGTGTGCGTCACCACATAGATGGCGCCGGCCGCGAAAAACAGGGTGATCTTGGAGAAGGCGTGGTGGGCGATGTGCATGAGCCCGCCCTGGACGGCCAGGGGGGTGAGCATGGCCACGCCGATGATCACGTAGGAGAGCTGGCTGACCGTGGAATAAGCCAGCCGGGCCTTGAGGTCGTCCTTGGTCAGGGCGATGATGGAGGCGGCCAGGATGGTGAAGGCGGCCAGGTAGGCGGTGACCAACCCGATGCCCAGGGAATCGAGAAGGTTGACGCCAAAGGCCGAGAGCATCACCCGGGCCACGGAGAACACGCCCGCCTTGACCACGGCCACCGCGTGCAAGAGGGCCGAGACCGGCGTGGGCGCGACCATGGCCGAGGGCAGCCAGTTGTGCAGGGGCATGATGGCCGCCTTGGCCAGCCCGAACAGGAACAGGAAGTAGGTGACCGAAACCATGAGCGGATCGGCGTCCTTGGGGAACATGCCGTTTTGGATGTCGGTCAGGTTGAAATCCAGGGTGCCGCAGATGACGTAGGTCAGGATCATGGCCGGCAGCAGGAAGAGCTTGGAGGAGCCCATGAGGTAGACGATGTACTTGCGGGCCCCATTGTAGCCGTCGGTATCCTGGTGATGGGCCACCAGGGGATAGGTGAACACGGTGATGATTTCGTAGAACAGGTAGAGGGTGAAGATGTTGGCCGAGGTGGCCACGCCCAGGGCGCCGAAGATGGCCACGGCGAAACAGAAATAATAGCGGGTCTGGGCGTGCTCCTTGAGGCTTCGCATGTAGCCGACGTTGTAGCTGGTGGCGAAGATCCACAAAAACGAGGACACGATGGCGAAAATCATCGCCAATCCGTCGGCGCAGAACCGCAGGGATATCCCGGGCAGGATCTCGGCCACGGTGTAAGTGCGGATCACCCCGGACAGGGCGTCGGGGATAAGCAGGAGCACCGACAGAAAGGTCAGGCCGCCGGCGACGAAGGACACGCCCTCGCGCATGTTTTCATTTTTGCGCGCCAGCCAGATGCCAAACGGCGCAAGAAACGTGATGATGAGGGGCACAAGGAGCAGGGCGCTTTCCGTGAATTCCGGTCGGGCTGTCATGTCTTATCCCTTAAGTTCGGAAACGGTGTCGCAGCGGGCGTTGCCAAAGCGACGGGCAACAACCAGGACAATGGCCAAAACCAGGGTGGCCTCGGCAGCGGCCAACCCCATGACGAAAAGCGTGCCCAATTGGCCGAGGACGCCGTCCATGGGGGTGAGCTGGGCGGAGGCGACCATGGACATTCCCGCGCCGTTTAACATCAGCTCCACGCCGATAAGCATGCCGATCAGGGTTTTGCGGGAGACCACGCCGTACAGGCCGATGCCCAGAAGAAGGGCTGCCACAAGTTGATACCAGCTCAGCGGACTCATCTGGGTTTCCTCCGTTCGAAGGCCACGAGCACGGCCCCGGCCATGGCCGCCAAAAGGACCACGGAAATGAGTTCAAAGGCCAGGGTGTACGGGCCAAGGAGCCCTTGCCCCAGAGCCTCGGGACCGATGTGCTTGGGCAGGGGCAGGCTGTCCACGGGGACGAGCACGGCGGTCAGGGCCACGACCCCCACGGGGACCACGAAGACTAGGCCCGAGCGGGCGTATTCCCACAGGCTGGCCGGGGCGGCCTCGTCGCCGTCCGGAGAGGCCTGGGCCAGCATGATGGCGAAAAAGATGAGCACGCTGACCGCGCCCACGTAGATGAGGATCTGCATGAGGGCCACCAGGGCGGCGTCCATAAGCAGATACATTCCGGCCACGCCGAAAAGGGCCGTGACCAGGCCGACCATAGCCCGGATGAGGCTTGGGGAGCTGACCGCCAGGGCCCCTCCGGCCAGGATGACCGCCGCGTAAAAACCGAAGGCCAGCCGTGCGAGAAGTTCCATGTTCATGACATGACGCCTTGTGCCGTGGGTTTTGCCGCTCCCGAGGCGGGACGGCGCGGTGTGTGGGCCGAAAATGAAAGGGGGTGGAGAGGCGCCGGACTTCTGGGGGATGGAGCCACGGCGCCGAAGCTACAGTCGCTTCCGCGTCCGGCCCGGCCCCCGGCTTTTCGGGGCGCTGTGACGCCCTCGCCTTCATGCAAGTGAAGCAACCCGGCCTCCCGGCGGAAAAAGGTTATGTGCCCAAAACTGCTTTCCCGAAAATGTTCCATCTATTCGGGAACCTGATGATTAACCGGATTCTCCGTGGTTTTCCACTGAGGCGGCTTTGTGTCAAGTTTTTTCCCAAGTTTCTTTTTTCACAAGTTGCCCATACGGAAACCCTTTTGTGAGTTGCTTTGGGAAGTTACGCGCCACCGTCAACAGACCGCACTGCTTTTCGCCAAAAAGCCCTGGGAATCCGCCCTCTGTGCGCACCGCACGTTTCCGGCGGCAAGCGGCCAGGGTGTGGCGGCCCGGCAACCATGTGCGGATGCAGCGATTTTTCCCACCCCGTGGGTTACGCATCGCCATTACGCCACCTGCGCCACAATGTCGCCATTTTTTTCGACTTGGGGGAAGAATGGAAGCGCCTCACGACAGAAAGATGGGCGTCCAGCCGCCCTTATTCATGACGAAAAGTCCAGGCCAGTTGCGAAATTCCCTTTGGAGAAGGGGAACCGCATGAAAACAATGGCCTTGTGAAATAATGGACCATGCCTTCAAGGGGCGGTTGATCCATCGTCCATGGCGGGCCGCGTCCTCAAAAAACAGGGTGTTATCGGAAAAACTGATAGGAGCGTGGATGTTGTCGAGGATTTGTCGGTTCCTTTCGGTCTTTCGCGGCCATGCTGCCGTTGCTCCGGGAGCGAAAATGGCGGGCACGGATGGGAATGCCGATCCGGCCGGGGCCATGCGGGCAGGACCGTGGCGGGCGCCTCTCCAGGGCGGAACGCGCCGCCGTTTGCGGCGACCGGTCAGTTGAACGGGCGGGCGCTTTGTTTTCAAACGCTTCCAGGCTAACGTGCGGGGCATAGGGGCCACGGCCCCGGGAGCGACCACCATGTCACGCACTGCACGTTTTTTCTTTGTGTTTCGCCCTGTCGCGGGTTGGATCTGCCTGGTCTGCCTGCTTACGGCGCAGGCGGCCCTGGCCCAATCGCCCGGCCTTGTCCCTGAGGCGCCGGATATGGCGGCGTCGCCTGGCGACCCGGCCGCGCCGGATATTCCGGGCGGGCCGGACATGTCGACCGGGCCGGACCCGTCCGTCGCGCCCGCTGCGCCCGCCACGGGCGTGGTCAACGGCGCTTCGGAGCAGCCCCACGCCATGCCCCCGGGCCCCTGGTCCCTGCCGGGCACGCCCGCCGCCCTGGACATGCCGCGCAGCGCCAGCCTGGCTGTGCCCCCGGATTTCCTGGCCGCCCTGCCCACCCTGACCATCGACATGGGCAAAAACGGGGCGTTTGCGCCCTTTGCCGCCTACGAGCAGGGGCTTTCCCTGCTGCGGGCCGGGCGCAACCAGGAGGCGGCCACGGCCCTGGCGACGGCTTCGGCCCATCCCCTGGCCGGATTTCTGGCCCGGGACGCGGCGCTTCTGGCCGGATACGCCCATGAGGGGGCGGGCGGCGCCGCCATCGCCCGGACCTTCTATGAAAAGTGGCTGGCCGCCGGGCCGGAAAACAGCCTGACGCCTACGGTGCTCCTGCGCCTGGGGGCCACGGCCGCCGCCATGGGGGATTTTCCGGCGGCCCGGGACGCCCTGCAGCGCCTGTGCCTGTCGCGGCCCTGGATGGTGCAGGCCAAAAGCGCCTCGGCCCTGGCCCGGGAGCTTTTCGCCGCAGGCCGAAGCGACTGGAACCCCGACGCGCCCCATGTGGCCCTGGCCCAGGCCGAGCGGGCCATCGACGCGAGGCGTCCCGACGCCGCCGTGGCCATCCTGGACCGCCTGGCATCCGTCCCCGGTGAAAAGGATGTCGCCCGTCTGGACTATCTGCGGGGCAAGGCCGACTTCGCCAAGCGTCGCACGGACGCGGCCCTGGCCCGGTTCCGGGGCGTTCGCGAGCGGTTTCCGGCCTCGCCCATCGCGCCCTGGGCGGCCTACCACGAGGCGCGGTGCCTGTGGCGCAAGACCGATCCGGAGAGCGCCCGGCGAATGGAGGCGCTGTTGCGCGGGGTGGTGGACGATCCGGCCGTGGAGGTCCGGGCTCGCGAGGTGTCGGCCCGGCATCTGATGCTGCTTTTGACCGAGCAGGGGCGGCTGGCCGAGGCCCTGACCGCCTCCGACGTGCTGGCCGGACTCGGCAGGGGCGGGGAACTGGCCGAGCAGGCCCGGGGTCTTTCCGGGGTGCTGTGCTTCGCCCTGGGCCGCATGGAGGCCGCCACCTCCCGGCTCTCGGAATTTTTGCGCGACCATCCGAATTCGGACTGGGCGCCGGGGGCGCGCTATTGGCTGGGCCGGACCCGGGGCGCCGTGGGCGACGACGCCGGGGCCGCCGCCTGCCACCTGGGCAATGCCGCCCTGTGCAAAAACACCTATTACGGCCTGCGCAGCGCCGCCCAATTGCAAGCCCTGGTGAACCCGGGCCGCGTGAATCCGGCCAGCGTGCAGCCGTTTTTGTATCCGTCCGGGACACAGGCCGCGCCGCCGCCGCCCGCCTCCCCGGACTGTCCGGGCGCGACCCCGCCCACGTCTCCCGGAGCGCGCCCTCCCGGCCTCCAGGCCATGCAGGAGCGGGTCGCCGTCCTGGACGCCTCGGGAATGCCCGAGCTGGCGGAATTGGACCTGGCCTTCCTGGCGGCGTCGGCCCCGGCGGACGCGGAGCTGGCCCTGGCCCACATCCGGCTGGCCACGCGGCTTTTCCGGCTGGGACCGGCCACGGCCACGGCCAGGCGGACCTTCGGCGACTGCCTGCTCTGCGGCGATCCGGCCCGCTTCGGCCCCCTGGCGGCGGCGCTGTATCCCCGACGGCATACGGCCGCCATCCGGGTCGCCCTGGCCGGGTCCGACGTCTCGGAGAATCTGATCCTGGGGCTCATCCGCCAGGAAAGCTTTTTCAACGCCCAGGTCGTGTCCTCGGCCGGGGCCGTGGGGCTCATGCAGCTTTTGCCCCAGACGGCGGCCAATATGGCCGCCCGGGTGGGCCTGAAGCCCTTTTCCGCAAAGATGCTCACCGATCCGGCGACCAACATCCGGCTCGGCGTGGAATATTACACCATGCGCCACGCCCAGTACGGCAACCCGGAACATACGCTGTGCAGCTACAATGCGGGAGCGGGAAAGCTGGCGGTGTGGATGCAGGGCCTTGGGAACCTGGAGCCGGACCTGTTCGTGGAGTTCATCCCCTACGAAGAAACGCGCGATTACGTGCGGAAAGTCCTTACCAACGCCATGTTCTACGAGCGATTGCCCCCGGGGGACTAGGGTTGCGTTCACACAAAAAACATTTCTGTTTATTTGTGAATAAAAAGAATAAATCAAATGTTTTATTGATTGCCAAGCCATAACGGAAATTTCCGAACGCAACACGAGGGGCGCACGCTCGTCAGCCGCTGCGCCTTCCACGTCCTTCCTGAGGCGATGCCGCGGCAGGCGTCGGGATGCCGCGTAACCTCATCGGACGCCCTTGCTTTCGATATCGATGCCGCAGCAGGCCCAGGGATGCCGCCATAGGCCGTCCTGGCCGACGCCCGGGATGATCCTGGGCCGTGCCTGCGAGAGTCGGAGGGCCCACGGATTCCCCTTCCGGGTTTCATTGCGAAAGATCAAAGCCACGCCGTTTTCGAAACGCCACTTCGCCCCTGCTCAGAGCCCCTGAGGATCTTCCTGTTTCGGCCCCCGCACCAACGCCGTTGACCAAAAAAAGTTCATGTTTTGATGTCGTCAGAGGTGCGGGCCTTGCCTGCCCGTTCTGGTTTTCTTGCAGAATCTGCGACGGATCGCCGGTCGAGGGTTGCAGTTTTGAGGCCGTTTCGAATGGCGCCCCGGTCCAGGCGGCGCAGGTGGCGTCCAGCCCGGAGCAAGACCGGGGGGTGAGGGACTAAACAGAAAGTCCTCCAGTCGGAAAGAAGTACGCAGCCCTTTTTGCAGTGCATATTCTATTAAACATAATTTCATGCATAAGAGGTGTTGTGACTTGTAAAAGATTTTTATCTTTCTTGACGAAACAGAGTATTCCAGGCATATTGTTTATATTGATATAAATATACAAGACGATTGTCGTGTAGTTTGTATTTATATTCAAGAAATGCATGGGTCATGAAGGAGGATGCTGCGATGAACATATATCTTGAAGAATATCATCGCAAGCTGACATCTCCGGAAAAGGCCGTACAGCGTATCCACAATGGGGACAATGTCGTGCATGGGGTGACCTTCGCCGAGCCTCCGGCTTTGCTGCATGCGATAGCAAAAAGGGCCCGGGCCGGGGATCTGTCGAAGGTATTCATCTATTCCTTCAATCCGCAGCAGCATGCCGCAGAATCGTATCTGGCCTTGGATATACAGGATTCCATTTTCGCCAGATCGTGGTTTCTCGGCCCCTCGGCCCGCAGGCTCGCCGCAGTGGGTCTGGTTCAGTTCATCCCCTCCTCTCTGCATCAGGTTCCGAAATTTTTGCGCGAGAACATGACGGTCGATGTCTGCGTCACAACGGTCTCGCCCATGGACAAGGCGGGATTTTTCAGTTTCGGAACGGCCAACGACCTGACCTCTACGGCGGCCTCCCTTGCGAAAACGCTCATTGTCGAGGTCAACAAAAATATGCCTCGCGTGTTCGGGAACGCCATGGCGCATATCTCCGAGGTGGACGCCGTGGTGGAAAATCATGTTCCGCTCATGCAACAGCCGCCGCCCGAGGCCAAAGAACAGGACGCCGTCATCGGGCGGCTCATATCTGAAATCGTCCCCGACAACGCCGTGTTGCAACTCGGCATCGGAACCCTTCCCAACGCCATCTGCCCGTTTCTGGAGAATCATAAAGACCTTGGCGTCCATTCGGAACTGTTCGGACCAGGCATGAAGGATCTCATCGTCAAGGGGGTCATCACCGGGCGGAAAAAGACGCTGCATCCGAGGAAGCATGTTTTTTCCGTGGCCTACGGCACTGACGACACCTTCGCCTTCATGGACGACAACCCGAGCATGGCCAGTTATCCCTCGGATTACGTCATGGACCCCAAGATCATCGCCCAAAACGACAATATGGTGTCCGTCAACTCCATCATCCAGGTGGACCTGACCGGCCAATGCAACGCGGAATACCTGTCGGGACAGATGTATAGCGGCACGGGGGGGCAGTTGGACTTTGTGCGCGGGGCATACGCGGCCAAAAACGGCAAGTCGATCTTGACGTTTTATTCCACGGCCATGAGCGGAAAAGTCTCCCGGGTCGTCCCATTTTTGGACAAAAACGCGGCGGTGTCCACGCCACGGATGGACGTGCAGTACCTGTGCACGGAATACGGACTGGTGAATTTGAAAAACAAGTCAGAGGACGAACGGGCTCTGGCCATCATCGATCTGGCGCATCCGGATTTTCGGGAGGATCTCATCCGCTGCGCCGAGGAGATGCGGATCGTCTGATACCTTCCCTCCCCGCCATGCGCGGCTGCTTTCCAGCCGTATCCTCCCTTTCGTACTCAGAGCGAAGCCTACGAGGGGTCCAGGGGGCGCTGCCCCCTGGTGGCGCTGGGGCATGGGGAGGCGGCGACGCCTCCTCCCCATAACGCGCTATTCCCGCACCAGGTGCCGGGCCAGGGCTGCGCCCTTTTCGCCGCCTCCGGCCATGCGGGCCAGTTCGTCGGCCACCTGGGCGGGGTCCAGGCAGGCGCAGCGGGTGGAGGTGGTGTCGGCCTCGATCTCCTTTTGCACCTGGAAATGGCGGTCGGCCTTGGCGGCCAGTTGCGGCCAGTGGGTGATGAGCACGATCTGGGATTCCCGGGCCAGGGCCACCAGCCGGTCGGCCACGCTGCCCAGCGTCAGCCCGCCGATGCCCGCGTCCACCTCGTCGAAGATCAACGTGGGCTGCTCGGACTCGGCGCGCAGGCTGGTGACGGCCAGAAGGAACCGCGACAGTTCGCCGCCCGAGGCGATCTTGTCCAGGGGTTGGGCGGGCTGGCCGGGGTTGGGCTTCCACAGGATGCGGGCCCGGTCCTCGGTGAGCGGCGCGGCGAGATGCGGCGCGGCGTAGACCGTGGCCGGGGTGAAGTCGAACAGGATGTCCAGTTGCGGGGCGAACCCCAGGCCGGAAAGCTCCGATTTGAGGCGCGCGGACAGGCGGTCGGCGGCCTCGCGCCGGGCCGCGGACAGGGCCGTGAGGGTCTCGGCCAGGGCGTCGCACAGGGTCCGCTCCTCGCGGCGCAAGGCGGCCAGGTCCAGGCCGCAGACGTCGAGGAAGTTTAGGTTCTGTTCGATCTCGACGTTCAAATCCACGATCTCGTCCAGGGACTTTTTGAGCTTGCGCTTGAGCTGCGCCAGTTCGAACAGCC
The DNA here is from genome assembly GCF_036584575.1 of Desulfolutivibrio sp. Lineage (NCBI taxonomy): Bacteria > Pseudomonadati > Thermodesulfobacteriota > Desulfovibrionia > Desulfovibrionales > Desulfovibrionaceae > Desulfolutivibrio > Desulfolutivibrio sp. The sequence goes on along the minus strand of NZ_JAZHDB010000037.1, from coordinate 63,727 downwards.
GCGACTCGATGGCGTCGGGATCGTCGTTCAGGGCGGCGGCCAGGGGGGCGGTGCGCAGACGCTGGCCCAGGTCGCGCAGGGCGTGCCGGGCCGAGGCCACGGCCTCGCGGTCGGCGGCGAAGGATGGAAAGGCGTCGGCCACGGCCCCGATCTCGCGTTCCAGGTCGGCCAGGAGGCGCACCGCCCCGGCCTCGGAAACCAGCAGTTCCATGGCCCGGCCCACGGCCTCGCGGCCCTTTTTGGAATGGGCCAGGGCGGCCTTGCGGGCCATAAGCTCGTCTTCCTCGCCGCGCACCGGGGCCACCCTCCCGATCTCGCCGCGCTGGTATTCCAAAAGTTCGCGCCTGGCCGTCAGGTCGCGCACCCGGTTCTCGATGTCCGCAATGCGCCCGGAGAGCAGGGACAGCCTGTGCAGCAGGCCGGTCTTGTCTACGGGCAGATGGGCGGCGGGCGGGGCCAGGAAGGCGTCCAGCAGGGCGGCCTGGAAGGCGGGCTGGAGGAGCTTTTGCTGCCCGTGCTGGCCCACGTGCATGAGCAGTTTGGGCCGCAGGTCGCGCAGGGATTCCTGGGAGGCCATCCGGTCGTTGATGGTGATGCGGCTGCGGCCAGTGTCGGCGGCCAACTCCCGGCGCAGGATGACCTGTTCGTCGTCCAGGTAGAACAGGGCCTCGACCACGGCCTTTGCCGCGCCCGGGCGCACCAGGTCGGCGGACATCTTTTCGCCGGTGAGGAAATTGAGCGCGCCGACGATGAAGGATTTGCCCGCGCCGGTCTCGCCGGTGAGGGCGTTTAGGCCCGGGGCGAATTCGAGCTCCATGTCCTCGATGAGCGCCAGGTCTTTGATGCGTAGAAGTTCGATCATAGTGCCTGCGTCCTGTTCGGCGAAAGAGGGGATGGCCTGGGGGGCGTCATCGTCTGAGCCTGGGGTCCAGGATGTCCCGCAGGCTCTCGCCCAGAAGATTGTAGCCGAGTACGGTGAAAAGGATGGCCAGCCCGGGGAAGATCGACAGCCACGGGGCGATCTCCAGCACGTCTTTGCCCTCCATGAGCATGTTGCCCCAGCTCGGGGTGGGCGGCTGCACCCCAAGCCCCAGAAAGCTCAAGGACGACTCCACCAGGATGGCCCCGGCCACGCCCAGGGTGGCCGACACCAAAACCGGGGCCAGGGCGTTGGGCAGGATGTGGTGGAACAGGATGCGCGCCGTGCCCGACCCGGCCATCCGGGCCGCCAGAACGAATTCCCGGTTGCGCAGCGTCAACGTCTCGGCCCGCACCAGCCGGGCCACGCCCATCCAGGAGGTCAGCCCGATGACCACCATGATGTTCACAAGCGACGGCTCAAGGAAGGCGATGACCGCCAGGATCAGGAAAAAGGACGGGAAACACAGCATCACGTCCACCCCGCGCATGATGGCCTCATCCACAAGGCCCCCGAAATAGCCCGAGACGAGCCCCAGCGCCAGCCCGATGGCCACGGACAGCCCCACGGCCACAAACCCCACCCACAGCGACACCCGGCCGCCGTAGAGCATCCGGGCCAGCACGTCGCGGCCCAGGGCGTCGGTGCCCATGGGGTGCGTGAGGCTCGGCGGCTGCAGGATCGCGTCCACGTCCAGGCGGGTGGGGTCGTGGGCGGACAGAAGCGGCGCGAAAAGCGCCCCCAGGGACATGACCCCCACCAGCACCAGCCCGGCCAGGAACATGCCGTACCGGGACCAGAAGAAACGGGCCCGCGAGGCGCTCATGACGCCCCCCCGGCCCGGCCCGGGGAAAAGGCCGGAAAGGCCGTGGCGCCTGGGCGCGGCGTGAGCGCGCGGCGCGGCCGGTTCGGGAAAACGGCGCTAGTCATCGCTGTCGCCTCCGGCCCGCACCCGGGGATCGGCCAGGGCGTAGCCCACGTCGGCCAGGAGGTTTCCGCCCAGGGTCAAAACGGCCCCCAGCACCAGATTGCCCATGATCAGCGGATAGTCCCGGGACATGACCGCCTGATAGAAAAGCTGGCCCAGGCCCGGCAGGGCGTAGATGGATTCGATGATCACCGAGCCGCCGATGAGCCCGGGCAGGGACAGCCCGAGGATGGTGATGACCGGCAAAAGCGCGTTTCGCAGGGCGTGCTTGAAGATGACCACGCGCTCGGGCAGGCCCTTGGCCCGGGCGGTCAGGATGTAGTCCTGGCGCAGCACCTCGAGCATGGAGGAGCGCATGAACCGCGACATGCCGGCCAGGCTGCCGAAGGTGTAGATGAAAATGGGCATGGCCAGATGCCGCAGGAGATCGACAATCTTTTCCAGGGGGCTGAACTGGGCGAAGTCGAGCGAGGTCATGCCGGAGATGGGCAGGATGGGCCAGCTTATTCCAAAGGCCAGCATGAGCAAAAGCGCCAGCCAGAATCCGGGCATGGCGAAGCCGAGAAAGACCAGCACGGTGGTGGCCCGGTCGAAGAGGCCGCCCTGTTTGTTGGCGGCGATGACCCCGATGGGGATGGCGATGGACAGGGTGAGGATGAGCGAGATGATGTTCATGCCGATGGTCAGGGGCAGGCGTTCCTTGATCTTGTCCCAGACCAGGCGGTTGTCGCCGCTTAAGGACCGGCCGAAATCGAAGCGGGCCATGCGGGAGAGCCAGTCCAGATATTGGACGTGGATGGGGCGGTCCAGGCCGTAGATTTTTTCCAGGCGCTGCCGGGTTTCGGCGGTGGCGTAGGGGTTGAGCGTGGTCTGGAGATCGGTTGGCGAACCCGGGGCCAGGTGGATGACGCCGAAGCTGAGGACGGTGATGCCGAGCAGGATGACGGCGACCCAGAGGGTTTTGATGGCGATGGCGCGGACGAGGACGAGCACGCGTTCTCCTTGTGGGGCGCGGCGAGGGCGCGGGGGTTACGCGGGGGGAATCTACTGAAAACGGGGCGTGATGGGAAGGGCGGCGGCGCGGGAAGGTTTTTTTGCGGACATTTCGCCCCAGGGTGTTGACTTCGGGCGGTATGAGTGGCACAAGGCATTCCTCGCACGGGGCTGTAGCTCAGTTGGGAGAGCGCTTGAATGGCATTCAAGAGGTCGTGGGTTCGATTCCCTCCAGCTCCACCAAGAATTTTAAGGGGTTAGGTTGTCAAAACCTAACCCCTTTTTTCTTATGGTCAACCTCTTGGTCAACATTTTTGGTTCACCGCCCGACCCGGCCAACCTTACCGGGTAAGCTCCGGCAATAGCCCAACTGCCCGTCTTTTCGCACCTACCAGGACATGCCCGTACTGGTCTAAAGTCATCTTCGTGGACGCGTGTCCCATCAGCTTTGACGCCGTGACCGCATCGCATCCTTCGTAAAGCAGGGTCGCGCAAAACAGGTGCCGGATGTCATAGGAGATTACGGACCGGTCAATATCCTCTTAGTGGCTCGAGACGAGAGAGGTTTTAGAGAATGGGGCAATCAAGGTCAGTCTTGGCGTGGCCCTCTTTCTCACGGTGGCTTATCGAAAATGATCGTTTGTGAGAGTTGCAGCCATGCCGTCAGCTTAGCGAACGGTTTTTCGCGAATACTGAGGGAGCTCTAAAAATTTCCAGTTGTAAACTGCCAACACAACGGAAATGATGAGGCAAGCCAATCCCGCGATACGCATGGCGCTTTGAAAACCGTATGCTATGGCCTCGCGGTAGCAATGTGGTGGAACCACTGCATCAGTTACGTGATCAAAAACAAGCACTTGGGCGTGACGGACTGCTTCCGGAATTCCAGCTTCGGCCAACTGGAGAGATGCATGACTCACGGCGCTGGCTCCGAGCAAAGCCCCCAACACGGCAATCCCAACTGCCATTCCGCCCTGCCGTAGAGAGTTCATCACGGCGGACGCGGTTGCAAAGCGCGGTTTTTCCACCGCGTTCAAAACGCATACGCTTGTAACCGGCACGGCTATGCCCATACCGACTCCCATCACGCTAAGCATAGACCCGGTGTACACATAACTCGTCCCGGCGTCGGCAAAGCCTAACATGACCATGGCCGCGCCGATTATGGCATAACTCATGACCATCAATCGATTTGTTCCAATGCGGATATGCAACCAGCCGAAGAACACCGATACTACTCCAGTAAGCAGAAACTGCGGCATCATCCTAAATCCGGCCTGAGAGGCGCTTACACCCTGTGCCTCCTGGAAGAAGAGCGAAAAAAAGAACAGGCTGCTGTATGTTGAAAAGCCGAGCACAAAAGAGGCAATATTCGGCATGGCGAATTCTGATTTCTTGAATAAAAAAAGGGGCAATAGCGGGTTATTCGATCTGGCCTGGAAAACCAAAAACACGCCGAACAAGATGGAAGCCGTCGCAAAGGGAACTGTTACTTCTGGCGATAGTATGCCGGCATGTCCGGCTTCTATAAATGCATATGTCATGCAGCCAAGCCAGATAATACTCAATATCTGGCCCGTAACATCAAGGCGGAGGTCTTTCTCAACGGCAAATTCGCTCATGCCCCAGCCGCCCAGCAAAAAAGCCAGAACGCCAAGCGGAATATTGATCAGAAAAATACTCGGCCAGCCGACATAATCCACGAGAACCCCGCCAAGCGAAGGGCCGATTGCCAGGGCGATGGCGGAGAACGCCGACCAGGCGCCTACCACCTTTGCCCGTAGCGTGGCATCGTCGAATGCATGGAATATAATGGACATTGCTCCGGGGATTATCACAGCTCCAGCCGCCCCTTGAATACTTCGACCAATAAGAAGCAGCGGCATGTTCCCCGTAATAGCGCAAAAGAATGAGGCTAAGGTAAAAAGAGCGATCGCCAGCATCCAGATTTTTTTTAGCCCGTATTTATTGCTGAGCCCGCTGGCTGACAGCATAAAAGCGGCAAGACAAACCGCGTAAGAGTTGATAATCCATTGCAGTTCTGCAAGCGTTGTGTCAACGTCCGCCTGAATGGAAGGCAAGGCCACGTTGACAATGGTAACGTCAATATCGGCGATAAATGTTCCAAAAAATGCCGCCAAAGTCAGCGAAACAAGTTTTTTGTTCATATCATAACACCTTCTGTCTCCTGTTTAGGGTGGAAATGCTGAGGACGTAACATTGATGGCGTCGTAAAAACTTCGATCTACTGCGTCGAGTCCTTGTCGTAATGGGTTCTGATGAGGCGCAAGATATGCTGGATCATCTTGGCCGCCGTGTCCCTGCCCCGGAACACCGCGTCGATGATTAAGCTTCCCCAAGTCATCTTTAGAGGCTGAAAATCGATGGCTTTTCGGAACTCTATTTTATCACAGGTTTTTTTGCTTTGTGACACGTCCTCGGGCCGAAGCAGCCCTCTTTTTGCAAACTACAGACCGACCGTCGGTTTGTCAACTTGCAAAAAAGATTGCCTTTGCGGAGCCGGTGTGAAACTTTTTCCGAAATTTACGTGCAAGAATGAGGAATTTCCACATGTCCAAAGAAGTTGACGTGGGGGGCGCCCTCCCTCGGCGGCAGGCAGGCGGACGCACGCAGGCCAAGGATAAACGCCGCGCGACGCTACTGGACACGGCACAGACCGTTTTCCTCGAAAAAGGCTACGAAGCCACGACGGTAAACGACATTCTCGACGCGGCCGGTCTTTCCAAGGGGGGCTTCTACCACCACTTCAAGTCCAAGGACGACGTGTTGGACGCTCTGCGCGTTCGCTATACCCGCCGGTTCTTGTGCACGGTGGAGGCCCGTGTCGCGGCCCTGCCCGCCGACGCCATGCAGGAGCGTTTTCAGGAATGGATCAGGGCCTATCTCGACGCCTATTTCGCCACCTACACCGTGCACGATCTGGTCTACCATTCCGTGCACTGGAACCGGTCCAGCGAAGACCGCGAGGCCGTCATCGCGAGCGTCGCGCGGTTGCTGGAGCAAGGCATGACCCAGGGAGCCTGGCGCCTTGCCGCGCCCAAATTCACCGCCACGCTTATCTACGCGGCGATTCACGGCATGGCCGACGAGGCCATTGCCAGCCGGACGGATAATCCGCCCGAGGTGGCGCAACGCCTGCACGCGGCCCTGCGCCTATTGCTCGCGCCCTGACCCCGTAACCGCTCACAGCGTCGGCTTTGTCAACCTTGAATCCAAGCGATGTCAGGGCTGGCGCCGGAGAAGAAGGCGGTCATGGTGTCCACGAGGACTGGAAATGTTCTTTTGCCGCGCAGTCGGCAGGGCCTTGTGGCGGGAAGCCGCTTGACACCATCCATCCCCTCATATCGCGTTCAACGGGCATGTATTTTCCTGGGAATGGGACATACTGGCGCAACTGTGCAGTGAACGACAGGAAATGCCTAATACAACAGATTAAGTTCAAAGTTTCTTCGCGTGGATTGCTGGTGTGATGTTCGGAAAATCTTCAGAAGAATAGACACGGGCTGAGCAGAGATCGTATGCCCCTGACACCGCCGCCCCCAGCGGGCCAATACTCACGCTGCAACATATCCACATCCGCCTCGGATTCCTTGGAAGGGCCGGGCCGCCAAGGAAGACGCCGTGTGGCGTCCGGCCATCCAGGTTTCGACCCTGGTGCGGGCGCTTGGGTGGGCCCGCTTCCCCGTGGGGAACTCGTTAGCACTATGTCTGGACATACCTCTAGCCCTACCTCTTCGGTTGGACAGGGTGTCCGGTCTAAACGGGGGCTACTCCAGCCTCATCACTCCCCATGCCGCAAGAAGGGCCTGTGTAGGCGCTTACGGATGATGTCGCCTCGTGAGTTCATCCGGATATGTGTCGCTGACGAGTCACGGCGGCGGTGCGTGGCCAACGTTCTTAAACTGGTGTCCGGTTTAGCGGGGGCAACTCCACCGGAACTGTCAAACTTTAGGAGTCCCCCGGCAGAACCGGGGGTTTACCCATTATTATTATGGGCTTCCCTCTAACTCTTTCCTTCAAGGACTACTTTGTAGGCGCCGTGCCGGATTCGGTCCAAGGTCGCGGCCTCCGGCATGGAAATCCAGGGCCCCTCGTGCAGGGGAGGATGACCCGCTTGCAGCTTGACAGCAAGCGGAATTTATGCTGTTAATGGGTAAAGGATACTTTTTACCAGGTGAGGAAAAATGATACGCGCGTCAATGTTTTTTTGGATTTGTATTTTGACGTCGATCTTTTCAAATGGCCACGCCATTGCAGAAATCAGTGTATACGACAGGAGTAATACATTTTTAGGATATCTGGTTGATATCGACAAGGGGTATTTGGTGACAATTTTTGAGCCAAACAGTAAATCGTTTGCGGTGTTGGCTCCAACACAATACTCTGACAGGTTTGAGACAAAAGAGTCTCGAACGTTGCTATTTGAAAACACGAGTTGTACCGGGCAAGCCTATATCGAAGATATCACTGCAGTTCCTATGGTGATAAATTTTTTTGGTGTTTTTTATAGGAGAACAGACGATCCTATTGAAGAAATTCATGTGAGAAGTAGAACAAAAGGACCATGGTCTTGTGTAAATTATGAAGATATAACAGCTGGATATAAAGCTGTGAAAGTATCATTACCGTTCCGTTGGGAAATCTCGGGGCCTCTCAAAATCAGTCATGATACAAATCAGTCGAAAACAGTAGTTGTCGTGCCGTTGTCAAATAATTAGAGGCCTAGATGGATAATTTCCATAATAATCATATAGTTGTACAGTGATAGTATTCACCCTGACACCGCCGCCTCCATTGAGCCAATAATCACGCTGCAACAAATCGTCCTCGGCCTCGGATTCATTGGAAAGAACAGGCCTTCATGGAAGACGCCGTGGCGTCCGGCCGTTCAGGTTTCGACCCTGGTGCGGTCGCTCCCCATCTTCTTCCAGCACAAGCACTGGCGCTGAGGTAGGCACATTTCCAGCCACAGCGAGGCGCCAAGGCCTGTGCCTTTGTCCGCCCCAGCACTGCCGGACAGACATTCTGTTGCGTCACGTTTCGGCATGGACATCCTTGTCAAAATTTGCGTATTTATCAGAGGTATCGCCAACCAACGCCGACAAAGGAACACGCCACATGCTTCGAAAAACCGTATCCCTGATTTTGGCCTTCTCCGGCGTCTTCGTCCTTTTGACGAGCGTCGTGCTTTACATCGAACCCGAGGGCCGGGTGGCTTATTGGGCAGACTGGAAACTGCTCGGGCTTGACAAGCCCCAGTGGGGTGATCTGCATGTGACGACGGGCTTTTTGTTTCTCGTCGCCCTGATTCTGCATGTCTGGCTCAACTGGAAGCCGATTCTGTCCTACATGAAAAACAAGGCCCGTGAGCTGACCGGGGTCAACGCGGCAAACCTGACCGCCTTGGCCGTCACCCTGTACGTGGCCATCGGTACGCTTTTCGGCCTGCCGCCCATGCGACAGGTTATAGAACTCGGCGCCGCTATCAAGGACTCCCATGTGGAGACCTACGGCAATCCTCCGTACGGCCACGCCGAGCTTTCCACCTTGGAGCGCTTCGCCGCCTTCATGAAGATGGACCCGGAAAAGGCGCTTACGGCGCTTCGGGAAAAAGGCTTCAAGGCTGAGTCCGCGAAGATGACGCTGCGCGACATGGCCGATGCCAACGGCGTCACGCCCAAGGCCCTGTACGTCGCCATGAGCGACGCGACCCCGCCGGTACTGCCCGACAGCGCGCCCGAGGGTACGGGCAAGCTGCGACTTGGCGATCTGTGCAAGCAGTTCGGCCTGGACGCCCAAGCGGCTGTAAAAGGACTGGCCGCGACACATATCCAGGCGTCGACGGACCAGACCATGAAGGAGATCGCCTCGGCGAACAACCTGTCGCCGACCGAGGTTTATCAGGCCCTGCGCGCATGGTCTCTGTCCAGGAAACCTGCCTCCGACTAGGAGCCCGGCGGCCTGGGCTACGGGTGCATGACCCTGGGCGAGGCCATGGCCGAACCCACACCAGACGCGACGAGGTGCAGCCAGTCCAAAGAATCTCATTTGTACAGCGAGAGTATTCACCTGACACCGCCGCCCCCAGCGGGCCAATACTCACGCTGCAACATATCTTCTTCCGCTTCGGATTCCTTGGAAGGGAACAGGCCTTCAAGGAAGACGCCGCATGGCGCCCGGCCGTCCAGGTTTCGACTCTGGTACGGACGCTTGGATGGGCCCGCTTCCCCTTGGGGAACTCATTAACACTTTATCTGGACATACCTCTAGACCTATCTTCTAAGTTGAAGAGGGTGCCAGGTCGAATTGGGGGCTACTCCATGAGGCTTGTCGGCTCAGGCGTACATCTCGGCATGAGCCAGGGGGCCATGGAAAAGGAACTGCCCATAGATGTCCTGAAAAAAATCCTGTTGCAGCAGTTCCCGGGTCAGGGTGGCGATGCTGCCCGGATACACGCACAGATCGTAGTGGACGCCCTTGTGCATGAATCCGCACAGAAATTCGGAAAGCTCATACAAGACGTAGTTGCACAGGGTGAGGCGCTTTTCTTCATTGAGCCTGTGGATGATGCTGCCGAGATTTCCTGATACGGAATTCACGATATAGTTCCTGAACGCCTCGTTTTTCTGGAAATGGTCGAAGACGATCCGCGTATTGTGGAAATAGGCCGCGTCCATGATGTCCGGCCATTCCAGAATGACGACCTTTTTCCGGTCGGCGGCGGGCAGCGTGGCCAGGGCCTGGCGGCAGGAATCCAGGATGACGTCGGATTGCCGGAAGGCCTTGCTGATAGCCTTCTCGACGTTGGCCTTATCGAACACCTCGTTGTTGATCCGCTGCAGGATGTCCACAACAAGCAGCGCGAAGCCGTCACGACAGAGTTGCGCCCCCCAGGAGGCAAAGACGGCGATGTTTTCCGGAGTGAAGTATTTGTTGTTGATGCTGATGCCGAGATACGGATTCCAGTTTCCGGATTCGATGGCCGCACGCGTCGTATTGAAGATGTCTCTGAATTCCATGATAATCCCCTGGCTGCTGTTTGAGCGCACATCATGCCCCGCCGCCCCGGGCCGGTTCACCAGGCGAACCGTGTCCGTCACGGCGACGGACAACGGCACTGTAAACATCTTTCCCCGGTTTTCCAACAGTGCAGCCCGCAGGTAGGGCAACCCGCGCCGCACCGGGCAAGGGGCTTCGCCGGAAGGGGGGCGAGAGCTCGGGGCAAAGCGGCCGTGGGCGCATTTTTCGGCCCACTCCCTGGGGCTTTGCTGCTGCGCGCCAGCCGCCTTGCTGAGGCCGCCAGCACGATCAGGGCGGTCACGCGCAGAGGCGACGGCCGCCGGGATGACGTCGCCTCTGTCCGCAAAAGAAGGGTCGCCTTTTCCGGAATTCCGCGATGAACCAAACGTTGGCCCGGTTGCCGGAGGTCACGCCGGGCGGTATCTTCTGCGGTGACAGTTGTGGCATGTTCGGTGTACGCTTTCCCATAAGATGCCCAAGAGGCTGAAGGGCGGCCGGACTCGCGGCATTGTCCTCGCGGACAAGGGCTGGCGCGGGTGGGCGGCGCAGCATCGGTCGACGAGGAGAAAGCGATCTGAAATGAACGAGACGACCCCTGAAAAAGCGGCGGGCATGCCCCCGGACGACGGCAAGGACTTCTGGAACGAAAAGGCCAAGACCTTTCCCCGCTACGAGGCGGGCGAGGACAATTACGAGGCGGGGATAGTACGCATCATCCGGGAATACGGCGTGGATTTTCGGGGGCGCACGGTCCTGGATGTGGGCTGCGGCTGCGGCATGTACACCATCCGCCTCGCCAAGGAAGCGAGCCACGTCACCGCCGTGGACATCTCCGAGCAGATGCTGCACATCCTGCGGCATGATGCGGAAAGCCACGGGCTTTCGAACATCCGCTACGTTCTTTCCGGCTGGGAGGAGTTCGAGAACCATGGCTGCTACGATGTCGTCTTCTGTTCCATGACCCCCGCCATCCACGACGACGCGACCAGACGCAAGCTGCTCCGCCATGCCCGTGGCTGGACCGTTTTTATGGGCTTTGCCGGACGCATGTCCTCCAACGTGCTCAACGGGTTGTTTGCGCATTATCAGGTCACGCCAAAGGTTTTCAACAACGGCCCGGAGATGCGCCACTGGCTGGAGGATCAGGGCATCAGCCACATCAGCCGCCTCATCGAGGGGCAATGGGTTGTGCCCGCGACCCGGGAAGGCATGATCAGCTCCTGCACCTCCATGCTGATGCCTTACGGCGTAACACCCGATCCGGAATATCTGAAGGAGTACATCGAGCAATTCCGTACTGATCCGGAGAAATACGTAGAAACCACCGACTATCGCATTGAACTGTTGTTGTGGGAAAAATAGCTGGCGTCTAGCCGTGCCGCCTTATGCTTCCGGACGGAAGAAGGCGGGAAGCGAACGTACCGCGAGAGTATCCGCCGGACACCGCCGGTCACGGCGGGGCCTTGGCGAGGCTGCCGCCCCTTCGCTTCTTCTTCGGGCCACGTTCGGAGACGCCTCCTGAGGGCATGCCCATGAGTTCACATGTCCGGCCGTTGCTGGCGTCGCTGGCCGTCCCTCTGGCGCTTCTGCTCCTTCTGCTCGGCTTTGGATGCGCCCCACGCGACAAGGGCGCGCCCCTTGCCCGGGATGGCGTGCTGGATCTTGCCGACTGGGACATGGCCCGGGACGGCCCGGTCGCCCTGAACGGGCAATGGGAGTTCTACTGGGACCGGCTGCTTTCTCCCGAGGACTTCAGACCCGGCCTCGCCCCGCCCCAGCCGTCCGGTTTCATGAATCTTCCCGGCACGTGGAAAGGCCAGATGCTCCACGGCCAGCCCTTGTCCGGCCAGGGCCAAGCCACCTTCCGCCTACGCCTGTCGCCGGGGCCCGGGGTTCGTCGGCTGGCCCTGCGGCTTATCAGCATCCATGCCGCCTACAGGCTGTGGGCCGACGGCAGGCTTGTCGCCCAAAGCGGCGAACTGGGACGCAGCTCCGCCGCCGAAACGCCGCAACGCTCCCTGGTGATGGCCCGGGTAGACAGCCAGGGGAAGCCCATCGATCTGGTGCTGCAGGTGTCCAACCATGCGTTTCGCCGGGGAGGGCTGCTTTATCCGGTCCTGCTTGGCCTGCCGGACCAGTTGGAACGGATGCATAGCCGGATCTGGTCCTGGGGAATGTTTTTTGTCGGCAGCCTGCTGATCATGACCGCGTATCATTTGGTTCTCTATTTCCTGAAGAGAAAGGAATCATCCACCCTCTATTTCAGCCTGAATTGTCTCTTGTTGATCTGTTATTATGTGACATCTGATCCGTCAGATTGGTTGATAAATTTGTTTGTCATGAATGCTGATCCAGGAGTTATCCAAAAAATTTCAGTAATAAGCTATCCTGTTATGTCTTCTGTGGCATACAGATTCTATAGATCTTTATATCCAGTTGAATTTTTGCGTTTCGTACAGAATTTGTGTGACTTGCGTAACATTACTTTTGTTTTAATTGTGCTGACGCAACAGGATCTTGTCATTTATTCCGTGCTGTACTGGTTCGCCCTGTCCACCGTAATTCTCAATGGCTATTTCCTGACCATGCTTATCATCTGCGTGCGACGGGGTCGTGATGGCGCCAGTTTGCTTTTACTGGGATATCTTTCCTTTTCGGCCGCCACCTTGAGCGAAATTTACGGACATATCATCAGCTTTTACGAGGGGAGCATCCTCCTGTTCGGCTTTCTTGCCTTTGTGTTGTTCCAGGCCCTGGCCCTGGCCCAGCGGTTCGCCAATGCGTTTACGGCCGTGGAGATCCTGTCCGCCGACTTGCGGGCGGAAATCGACGAGCGCGCCCGGCTGGAGCGGGAGATCGTCAACGTCAGCGAGGAGGAGCGCCGCCGTTTGAGCCACGACCTGCATGACGGCCTGTGCCAGCAACTGGCCGGAACCCGGGTGCGCTGCGCGGTCCTTGCCCGGCGTCCCATTGCGGAGCCGGGCGTGGCGTCGGAGGTCGCGGAAATATTCACGCTGCTTAAGGACTCGGTCAGTCAGGCCTACGCCCTTTCCCGGGGATTGTGGCCGGTGGAGCACGCCCCGGGTGAGGTCGAAGCCTCCCTGGCCGAACTGGCGCAGCGCATGGAGCAGGCCAGCGGGGTGCAGATACGGTATGCCGGGACGTTGTCCTGCGCACACTGCCGCAATGAACATCTTGTCCAGCTCTATCGCATCGCCCAGGAGGCGGTGACCAACGCCGTCAAGCATGCCCGCCCGGCCCGTATCGACATATCCCTTTGCTGCGGGCCGGATCGGCGGCTGACCCTCGCCGTGCGCGACGACGGCGTCGGCCGCCAGGCGGCGGCCCTGACCGCAGGGGGACTGGGCATGCGCATCATGGCCTATCGGGCCAGGATGATCGGGGCGACCCTTTCCATAGAGGACGTCGCCGCTGGCGGAACCATGGTGGTCTGTTCCCTTTTGTGCGAGACGGACAGGATGAACCAGGAGGTTTTTGATGGATAAAGGCGCAACATTCAGCATACGCGTCTTTCTGGTCGACGACCATCCCGTCATGCGCAACGGCCTCTCCCTGCTGCTTGAGCAGAGCGGCCATGGCGTGTGCGGCGTAGCCGGCAGCCGGGCGGAGCTTCTGGCCTGCCTGGACGAGGCCCGGGCCGACGTGGCTTTGGTGGATTTGTCCCTGGCCGAGGAGTCCGGGCTCGACCTCATCGACGACCTGACGTCCCGCAACGTCCCGACGCTCATCTATTCCATGCACGAGGACAGCAGGTCCATCGAGCGGGCCTTTAATCGGGGGGCGATGGGCTACGTCACCAAGCGCGAGGTGGAAGACGTCTTGCTTCAGGCCCTTGCGGCGGTCTCGGCCGGGAACCGCTTCGCCAGCCCCGAGGTTCTGCGCAGTCTGGCCGGACGGGTGCTGGCCCCGGAGCAGGGAGAGGCCGCCCCCTTGAGCCAGCGGGAGGAGCAGATCCTGTGCAGGCTCGGGCGCGGCGAGACCAGCTCCGAGATAAGCCGGGCGCTCAACATCAGCGCCAACACCGTGGAGACGTATTACGGCCGCCTGATCCGCAAACTCAGGCTCTCCAGCATGAACGAGCTGCGCAAGTTCGCCATCCGGCGGCACGGCTGACCGGACGGCGCCGACGGCCCCCCGGGCCTTTTTCGTGTCGCCGCCCGGACGGGGAGACCCGTATTGCGTAAGAAACGCCTGGGCGTTTCGGGCGAGGGCTCTGCGTCCACGCCTGCCCGGACGTTTCGGGCCTGACGCGAGGCCCGGGCGAACCCGCCTGCCGTCTTGCCGGGACATCCCGGTTTCCCCTCCCCCCTGGCCCGGCGCGGCCCCGTGTCCCCGAATTCCGCTACGCAAAGATCATGGAAATCCTTGACAGACCCCCTGACGGTTTCGGGTTATCTGTCGGCATGACAGCCTCTGGTTACTTTGGGAAAAATTTCGGAATACGCAGTGTTACGATCCGTATGCCTCTTTTTCAACGCGTGGAGGGCGGCCATGGGCGGACGCTCTTCCTCAAACCCCGGCCCGGTCGACCTGGCGCCGCCCGCCCCAAGCGTTCGGGACGCATTGCGGACGAAATCGGCCGCCGTATGCGCTGGGGAGCATCTCGGAAGGCGCTTCGCCCAAAGCGCCAGGGAGTCGCCACCATTGTCGGCAGTCCGGCGTATTCGCATGAAACCGTATTCACGCGGCAGTCGCGCAGAAGCACATCGGGAGGCGTTATGAGGCGTAAAACCATTTCCATCCTTTTCGTCTTTGTTTTCGGCCTGTGGGCGACGGCGGCCTTTGCGGCGAGCCAACTGGTCTTTTCAAGGTTTGCGCCAGTCGACACCAGTCAATTCACCTACGGGGCGGGACTGCCGAAAAGTACTGTCGTCAAGAGCGATGGCACGATATATATTCTCAATGTGACATATAACGAAATAGAAAAGCGCGACAGCGCCGGGAACTGGACGACCATCGCCGGTCCGGACGCAACTGTGGGAAAACTGACGAATGTGATCGCTGTGGATGATGCCGGATCAATTTATTCTGCAGACAGCGCAAACAGCTCCATATTGGTCGGGGATGGGGCCGGGGGCTGGACGACCCTGGGGTCCAGCGGCTCCGGCGACGGCCAGTTCTCGCAGCCCTGCGGGGTCGCCGTGGACAGTTCGGGACAGCTCTACGTGGCCGACAGCGGCAACAACCGCATCCAGGTCCGCAACACATCCGGCGCGTGGACGTCGTATGGATCTTCCGGAACGGGCGCAGGCCAGTTTTCGTCTCCAATGGGCGTCGCCGTGGACGCATCCGGCAATATCTACGTAGCGGACTCCAGCAACAACCGTATCCAGGTCAGAGACGTCTCCGGAACATGGACGCCGTACGGCTCTTATGGTACGGGGGTCGGAGAGTTCAGATGGCCGACGAGCGTCGCTGTGGACGGATCAGGAAACATCTATGTGGCGGATAGCTATAACGGCCGCATCCAGGTCCGCGACACGTCCGGCGTCTGGACGGCCACCGCCATCGACAGCTTGATAAATCTCTACAGCTTGGCCTTGGACGACTCCGGCACGATATATGCCGCCAGCGATAGCGTATTTGTCGGCACGATGGCCACCGTAGGCGTTTGGCCGATATTCTGGGGCGCCGCAAGCAGCTCGGTGGGCTATTTCCTCAATCCATGCGGCCTGGCTGCGGACGTATTGGGCAACATCTACCTCGCCGACCAGGGAAATAGCCGCATCCAGATTCGCGGCCCAAGCAGCGTCTGGACGGCCATCGGCGCCGAAGGCTCCGACCTCGGACAATTCCTTGGCCCGGCAGGCGTTGCCGTGGACACTGCGGGCAACATCTATGTGGCCGATTCCGGCAATTCCCGCATCCAGATGCGCAACACGTCCGGCGTCTGGACGAGCCTGGGCGAAGCGGGAAGTAATGTCGGAGAATTCCTCCAGCCACTCGGCATAGCCACGGACGGGTCCGGCAATCTTTATGTCGCCGACATGGGGAACAACCGCATCCAGGTTCGCGATACCTCAGGCGTTTGGACGGCCATCGACGCCCCAGGCTCCAGCCTCGGGGGATTCTCCATGCCGAGCAGCGTGGCAGTGGCCGCCACTGGAATGCTCTACGTCACCGACATGGGGAACAATCGCATCCTGATCCGGGACGCCGCCGGGAATTGGACCGCAACCGGCGCGGAAGGCGCCGCCGCAGGCCAGTTTCAATACCCAAGCGGCGCAGCCGTGGACAGTTTGGGCCGCCTCTATATTGCGGACATGGGAAACAACCGCATCCAGGTCCGAGACGCATCGGGGAATTGGACAGTCTACGGCGGAGGCGCAACCGGCAGCGAGGCGGGGAGGGATGACGGACAATTCAACGCGCCCCAGGGTTTGGCCGTGAGCAAGGCGGGCATGCTCTATGTGGCGGATATGAACAACAATCGCATCGAGGCGGCGAGAATCATGGCCGATACGGTCACGCCGGCCCCCTTCCTGCTTCTGCTTATGGAGTAGGCGCCAGGAAGGAGGACGTTTTACAGGAGGTTTCGGTTGAACCGGTGAACAGGGGTCAGAATCCGAATGCGGTCTGGCCTTGGGGCATGCCGGAACGTTTCGTCAGAAATCACGGGTAGTTCGCGGCCAAATCATCGCACGCCAAGGAGGGCCAGGCCCTTCCGCCCGTCGGCTTGGCCGCCGCTGACGACGCAAAGCACCGGTTTCGAAAAACCGGGGCTTTGCCATCCGTCTGCCCCATCCCCTTTTCTGACGCACGGAAGGCGGGTACACTCCCACCGCCGACAATGGAGCGCCATCCCCGCCCGCGCCCGGGGCTTTCTACGCGTTCGGACCATGTCCGCGCCATGCGGGCCGACGGCTGGCCAACGGCGGCAGCGACGCCACAGGGGGACAAGCGCATCAATCGCAGGGAAAATATGAGGTGTGAAGCATGAAAAGCGCACTCGTCATCATCGACATGTTGAATGACTTCCTCCTGCCTTCCGGGAAACTGTTCTTCGCAAAGGGGCAGGCGGTGATCGGCCCCATTGCCCGACTCAAGGCCGCTTTTCGCGGCTGCGGGGCCCCGGTCGTCTATGGCGCCGATGCCCATTCGGAGGATTCGCAGGAGTTTTCGGCCTGGGCGCCCCACTGTCTGACAGGCTCGCCCGGGGCCCGAATCGTTGCGGAGTTGTCCCCGGAGGCGGGCGACATCGTCATCTACAAGGATGCCCTGAGCCTTTTCCAGGGCGGCGTTGCGGAACGCGTCCTGCGCGGCCTCGATGTGTCCCACCTCTTTCTGGTCGGCGTGGCCACGGAATACAGCATGAAAAGCTGCGCCCTGGACGCCCTGGCCTGCGGCCTGACGGTGACCATGGTGTCGGACGCCGTGGCCGGGGTGGATCGACGGGAGGGCGACGCGGAACGGGCCCTGGAGGCCATGCGCGACGCCGGAGTGCGTTTTACGACCGCCCAATCCCTGATTGCCTCCCTGTCTTGAGGGCGGCTTCCGGGCAACCGGCGGGCGTTTTCTCCCGGGCGACGTTCGTGGTCCAGGCTTTGGAGGACGTGCTCATGGGAAAGCCAGGCAGGCCAGATCTTTTCGATGTTGGGCCGCAAAGGAGTTTTCTCCTGGACAAGTATTTTGAGAAACCCCTGGACAACCTTCCGGCCCGGGCCTATATATGAATTGCGTCCCAGGTGGTTTTAGGTTGCAACCTCAACGGAGGCGAGACCATTGGGCAATAAAGAAGCGGAGAAGGCCTTCTGAAGTAGAGCATAACCAGGCCGGTGAAATCGAAAAAACTGGCAAACTTAAGGTGGAGTAACCACCAGCTCTACAGAATTGGCTGAAACAACTGCACGAAAACGCAAAAAGAACATTGAGTCTAAACCTACTGGCCCCGTCCATCATGGATGGGGCCTTTCTTTGTGCATGGGTGGCGGTCGTGAGGTGATTACCTCCCACCCCTCGCCGCGAGCCTCAGTCCAGCCAGCGGCGGCCCTTGCCGGGATTTTCTCGCATATCGATGGGGCCAGCCTCTTTGAGCACGCCGCCAGCGGCAGCATCTTCCCCGGCAGCAGGCAATCAGGGGAAAGGGGACGGCGACACCATGCCCTCCTGTCTCCATCCGTCCCAGGTTTGACAGAAAAAGTGGCTTCTTCTATGGAATAAGAAGTTTGAGGAGGGTTCTTGCGCAGGACATGTCAGAGCAGGGAAGGCGCGCTTTAGGGAAGAAAAGGACTCTGATCCCCGCCGTGCAGTCTGTGATGGCCGTCGCACGCGCCATGGCAAAGGGACATGGTCCACGGAAGTATTCCATTAAAGCGTTTTGGCCTCCACTGCCCAGAGGGGCCATGCCTTTTGGCGTATACGGCCCAGACGTTACGGACCAAAGGTTGGACACACGCAACCGGACGGAGGGAGCATGATCGACCCAAAGCATGCCTTACGCCATGGCGATGCGAAGGCCCAGGTCATCGGGCGCAGGGCATTTCTGCACTTTGCGGTCTCCGGGGCCGCCGTCCTGGCCGCGCCGCTTTTTTGCGGCAACGGCCTGGCCTGGGGCGCGAGACGGCAGGCCCCCCTGTCAGACGCCTCGGCCTCGCCCGCAGGCGCGGTTTGCCCCGACGGCGATCCGGCGTCGTTTACGCCCGTAACGGCGCAGCGCGGCGGGATGTTCCTGCTTTTTTCCGACGTCCATTTCGACCCCTTCGCCGACCCGGCCAAGGTGTCGGTCCTGGCGGCCGCACCGGCCAGCGCGTGGCGCGGCATCCTGTCCGACGCCGCCGTCTGCAGTCCCTATGGCCAGGACAGCAACGACGCCCTCTTCCAGTCTTTTCTCGACGACATGGCCCGCCGGGCGCCCCGGCCGGACTTTCTGCTCTTCCCGGGCGACCTGCTGTGCCACGACTTCTGGACCACCTATCCCCGGTTGACCGGCGACGTAACGCCCGAGGGGCTTCTGGCCTTCATCGCCAAGACCGCCGAATATGTCCTCACCGAGGTGACAAGGCGGTTCCCGGATGCCCCCCTGTACCTCGCCCTGGGCAACAACGACAGCTTCGAAGGGGACTACCGGATCGCCCCGAAAAGCCCCTATCTCTCGGCCACAGCACCCCTTGTGGCGAGGCTGGCGCTCAAAGATCCGGCGGCGCGCGTCCCTTTTCTGGACTCCTATCCGCACGACGGCTGCTACACCGTGCCCCTGCCCGGGCCGGGGGGCGGCAGGCTCATGGTGCTTAACAACATCTTCTGGACCAAACGATCCGGGCGTGAGGCCGCCGGGAGGCGGGTGTTGGAGTTTTTGGATAACGAGCTGCGCCAGGCCGAACGCCGTGGGGAAAAGGTCTGGCTCATGGCCCATGTCCCTCCCGGGGACAACTCCAAGGCCAGCGCGGCCAAGTATGTGAAAAAGGGCAAGGACGTCTTCGACCCCATGTTGACCGAGGCCTGGAACGACGCCCAGGCCGGATTGATCGTGAAGTACGCCGCAACCATCAAGGCCAGTTTTGCCGGGCATGTCCACCGCGACGAGTTTCGCCTGATGCGCCCTCGAAACGGCGACCTGCCGGTCGCCGCCATGCGCCTGGGGCCGTCCATCTCCCCGGTTACGGGCAACAATCCCGGCTACCAGGTCTATTCCTACGACCGGGAAACCCTCGAACTGCTGGACATGACCACGCACTATCTGGACATCGCGGCAGCCAGTCCGGCCTGGGCGACCGAGTACCAGTACTCGCAGACGTATGGGCGGGGATTGCGTTCGGCCACGGACTGGCAGGAGATGTATCAGGGCCTTGTGGCCTGTCCGACCCGGGGACAGGCGTTCGCACAGGGGTTTGACCTGCGAAGCGCCCACATCGATGAGGTCAACGGGCGCACCTTCCGCATATTCTGGGACGCCCTGAGCCTGAGCGTGGATACCCTGTAAGGTCGCCGGGGACGTTCGTCCGAGACCCGGACTGCCTTGCCACGCGGTGTCATGCGCGGAGCAGATAGGTGTTCCGGGAGGGCCTCCTCCAATTTCACCAGCATAAATCGAGAGGTCATCGGAAACGGGTTGCCCCTTGTGCAATCCGCGACCGCCACGTGCGGCCGGGGCGGGCGTTCCAGCAGCAATGCGCCTGCGTCCACGGTTCGCAAGTCGGTTACGTCTGAGACGTCAAAAGTTCGGCGCCGCGATCAAAACGCCTGTGCAAGATCGATCTTTTATTATACACTTCGGTGCAGCTTCAAACACGACGGATTGCACGGGCAAAAAATGCCTGCCGTAGACGAAAGGTTTCCCTGAGGGGCGAACGTCGTCGTCCTTTTAAACGTAATGGGCGGTTCGTGCCGATACATTCACCTTTGATCCTGCATGTGTTGCATCCTTTACAAAATACGGACATATTGTGTAAAAAAAAATAAGTATTTTGACTTTATATTTGTCAAATTTCAGTTTACTAATTTTTGGAATACGACACGAGCGATAAATTCCGCGAGGGCGTGACGTTATTTTGTCTCATGTTTGCAGAGAGACGTGTACCGGTGAGTATTTTTTGCTATGCGTATACGGTTGCGTGAGGCATGGTTTCAGGAGGATGAATGGGGTCGACACGTATAGAATTCCACTCCTGCCTTCCCGAGATTGCCGGGGAATGGCTCAGACTGGAGCAAGGCTGCGCCAATCCCAGTATACAGAATAACTACCTGGTGCTCAATGCCTGGTACGCATGTTACCTGGCCGACCGTACACCAGCCTTTCTTTCCCTGTGGCAGGAGGATACGTGTCTGGGGATATATCCCTTCACGCTGGAAAAAAAGTATGGCGCAAGGGTATTTAATACACTATACCATGAATCGTTCAGTATAAGCAAGCCTGTTGTGCAGGATGGACAGGAAGAGTTTTTTTTCATGGAGCTTGTCCGGCTTTTACCGGAGCAACACGGCAAATGGGATGTCATCAAGTTAAGCAGCATCTATTGTTTCGATACGGAAGCCCGATTGCTCACATCCGCATTCGCACGCAACAACATGAAGGTCTTTACCATTCATGATCGCACATATGCTATTGAGATTGAGGATTCATTTGAGAAGTATCGCCTGACGTACCTGTCAAAGAAAACGCGCGAAAACCTTGACCGATTGGAAAAAAAAATTGCAAAGAAAGACAACAGGCTTGTCTATTACCAGAATTCCGAAGCCCTTCCCCATATGAGACGCTTCTATGAGATGGAGAATACGGGATGGAAAAAAGACACCGGGACGGCTTTGATTAATATGAACGACAATCTCGTCTACACCGAGTCGTTGATTCATAATTGCTGTCTTGCCGGGAAGTTCCTCATGACGTTTCTTGAACTTGACGGGGTGAAAATTGCAGGGCAATTCGGATATATTGAAAATGGAGTCTACAACGGCTTAAGAACGGCATATGACAGAGAATATTCCATGTTTGGTCCATCCATCATACTCATAGCGAGAACACTCCGGCTTCTGATCGACACTTTTCCGGATGTAAAACTTATGAATTGCTATCCATTGTCTTATGGATACAAACAGAAGTATGCGCACGATAGATGCGAATGCAATACGCATGTGCTCTTTAGCGACAGCATAAAGGGGAAACTCATGTCCGTTGCGTATAAGTACAAGATGTCGAAAAGACAACCACCTCAGCCATAATCCGCCCGTTTCGCAACGATAACAGACTCTCTCCTGAAGCATGGCAAGCGACCTTTCTTTTTCAGGCAGCACAGGGTTTTGGTTGATGAAGCAGCACGCGAGTTCAATATTTCATCCGCCTGGGAGGAAGTAACCGTGTCCATCTTTTCCTGCACAAACGTGTGCGTTGAACTAACAGATATGCAAAGCGATTTGGAAGGTACGCTATCTCAGTGGAAGCAGCTTTGTGAAAGGTCAGATACGTCATATTATATATCGCCAGGGTGGATTGCAACATGGTGCACAAGTCTAGAGTCGATGCAGAATTTATATCTGATGCGCATTATTGAGGATGGTGATTGCATTTATGCATGCATCGTGACAACATCAAAAAAAATGCGTCAAGGGGTGGTTCCGACACGATTGGTGAGCGTGTATTCCTGCGGTGATCTCTATCTGGATTCTATTTGTGGAATATACAATCATTTCCTGAAGCTGAAAGACACAGATATTTCGATTCGCGATATAGTCAACAGTTTTCCGTTCAAGTGGGATGAGTTTTACTTTCCGGGAGCCTCAATTCAGGACTTTCCAGGGAAAGACTTTGCTGTTTACGGAGAACAATACATTATATATGACTATAACAAGCCTGCATACTATGTTGATTTGACAAAAGTCGGCAAGACGCTGGACTCCTTCCTGGCGACGCTGTCCCAAAATACGCGAAGCCAGATCAAAAGGTCCATGCGATCTTACAATGAATTTGGAGAGTTGCACGTACACGAAGCCGATTCGATAGAGTCTGCCAGGGAGATGCTTGAGGAAATGTACTATCTGGGCAGATTGAGAAAAGATGCCCAGGGAATCGTCTCCTCTCTAAATCCATATGTCATCAAGTTCAATGACAAGCTATTGGAGTCAAGATTCTCCTTTCATGAGCTTCAAGTGCTGAAGATAACCGCAGGCGAAAAGCTTATCGGATACCTCTACAATCATGTGTACAATGGAACCGTCTATTTTTATCAGTGCGGATTCCACTATGCCGAAGACAACAAAATCCGGCCAGGTCTCGTCGCCCATACCCTGGCCATTGTCTACAATGCCAATAAGAACCATGAGCTTTACGACTTCGGGGCCGGAGAGGACAGATACAAGAAGAGTCTTGCAAACGGAATGAGCACCCTTGTCTGGGCGCGACTTTTGAAACCCACACTGAAAATGAAAGTGTTCAAGACGCTAAAGACGCTCAAAGAGCAAACCAGGATTCTCCTCGGCGGTTTTTTCCCCCGTACCCAGGTGAAGGACCGCGCCGCCTTCGGGGGGCGAACGTGGTCCCCAGAACAGGCACAGAGGCCTGAGGCTGGGCGGATGCCTGTGGGATCGAGGCCTGACCGAGGTCTTGCCGGGCCTTCGCCCCGTCAGGATGTATGAGAAAGGACGTCTCGAGCACCAACCGGGATGATATGAAACAGCGAGCGGCAATCATTTGAATAACTAGGATTCTCATCGGACAGATTTTGGGGTACGAAACGCTCAGGAGGCCCCCAATAGAAGGCCGAAGAAAAATTCGCCTGGCAGTCCGTCCAGCGCCTATTCTCCGGCCTCCTTCCTCTCGATCCTTCCATCAAGCTCCACCTTCAGCGGCGAATGCGCCGCCAGGTATCCGGCCACCATCTCGTCCATGGTCCGGCCGTCGAGCAGCACGTTTTTGGCCCGGTCTTTCAGCATGCCGTAGCCGTCGCCGCCGCGCGACAGGTAGTCGCTGATGGCCACGCGATAGGCGGCGGCCGGGTCCACAGGCGAAAATTTTCCGTCCGGGCCCTGAATCTGGGCCGAGAGGATGCGCGACCCCGCCTCCCGGGCCGGATCGAAGGCATAGCGCAGCCCCGCCACCATGGGAAACCGTCCAGTCCCAGAGCCCAAGGGATCGTGCGCCAGACTCACCCCGTGTTCCAGCGCGGCCATAAGGTCCGCGCCCAGAAGGTCGCACACCACCAGGGTGTTGCCGAAGGGAAAGGTCGTGAGCACGGCGCCGAGCGTCACCTCCCCGGCGGGCAGCCCGGCCCGGATGGAACCGGCGTTGACCAGCGCGGCCCGGGCCTCATGGCGTCCGGCCGCCGCCAGCACGGCATCGGCCGCCATGTCGCCGATGAGGCATTCGCCGCCCCGGCAGTCGGCCCGGGACAGGGGCAGGGCCGTTTCCAGGCTGCCCACCACCGTGGCCCGAAACGGGGCCAGACGCTCCTCATAGGTCGCCACCAGGGCCGCCATGCCCGGATCTTGGGCCACGCCCGCGTCCATGGGCCGGGGGTCGCCCTCGGCCGCCACCACCCGTCCGGCGGCGTCGAAACGCAGATTGAGCCGCCCCAGGTATTTGCCCCAAGAGTCCGCCGTGACCACGCAGGCCGTTTCCCCGTCCGGGCCGGAGATGCGCAAGGGGTATGGGCCCACGGCCTCGGGCGCGCCGTTGGCCAAAAGCAGATGGCTGTGGCCGCCCACGATGACGTCCAGGCCCGCCACGGCGGCCGCCAGCTCCTTGTCCCGCTCGAACCCGGCATGGCTGACGGCGATGATGATGTTCACCCCCTGGCCAGCCAGTTCGGCCACGGCCGCCCGCAGGGGCTCTTCGGCCGCCAGGAAACGCACATTTTTCCCCGGGCTCGACAGGCTGGCCGTGTCCTCGTTGGCCACGCCCACCACGCCCACGGCGCGGCCGCCCACGTCCAGAACCGCATACGGCGCGATCTTCCCGGCCAGAAGCGGTTCGGCCGCGACATCCATGTTGCAGGCCAGCATGGGGAAGGGGACGCCGGACAAAAAGCTGGCCAGCACGGCCGGGCCGTCGTCGAACTCGTGGTTGCCCGGGGCCATGGCCTGATAGCCCAGGCGGCTGGTCACCTCGCGCAGGGCCTCGTCCTTGAAGCGGGTGTAGGCCAGGGTTCCCTGGAACCAGTCGCCCGCGTCAACGAGCAGGGAGTTCCCGCCCTCGGCCCGGGCCTGGGCGATGGCCGTGGCCAGCCGGGCCGCGCCGCCCAGGCATTTGCCCTGGGCTTCTTTGTCGGCCGTGCATTCCTGCCCCATGGCGTCGAAGTCGTCGATGTGGGCATGCACGTCGTTGGTGTGCAAAAGGGTCAGGGCGAAATCGGCCTGTTCGGCCCGGGCGGCGGCGCCCAGGGCCAGAACCAGAAGGCAGAGGACGGCGGCCGAAATGGTGTGGAAACGCCGTAGGACCGGGCGCGGCGCGGACGATAGGGACATGGCGGACTCCCGTATCCGGGGTGAAGTGCTGGGCTGTTCCGGATGCCCGTCTGCATACCCCCAAATCGACGCGGAGAACAGACCCGGGCAGCGGGGCCCCTGCGGACGACGCCCCTTGACCCGGGCGGCGACCTGTGCTGCACAAGGGGCAGCGCCAGACGGGCCAGTCGGGCTAATCGGGGCGGGCAAGCCGGGCGCGCCGGGCGTTTGGCCCGGCCGGGCCACGCTCTTTTGCGAGGCCGCCGCAGGCGGCGGCAGACGCGCCATACAGGGGGCAGGACATGAAGACCATCGGGCTCTTGGGCGGCATGAGTTTCGAATCGACCTTAAACGCTCTGCGCGACATCCACGCCGGGGTGCGGGCCCGTCTGGGCGGCCAGCATTCCCCGCGCATCCTCATGGAGAGCGTGGATTTCGCCGATCTGAATTCCTGCCTCGCGGCGGGCGACTGGGACGGGGTGGCGGACCTGCTGTGCCCGGCGGCGGCCCGGATCGCGGGCGCCGGGGCGGATTTTCTGCTTGTATGCAGCAACACCGTGCATAACGTTTACGACGCGGTGGCGGCGGCTGTGTCCATCCCGGTGGTGCACATCGCCGATGCGGCGGCCCGGGGCGTCGCGGCGGCGGGCCTGTCCCGGGTGGGGCTTTTGGGCACCCGGGCCACCATGGAGATGGATTTTTATTCCGGCTGGCTGGCCCGCAAGCACGGCATCTCGGTCCTGATTCCCGAGGCGGAGGATCGGGGCATGATCGACCGGGTGATTTTTGAGGAGCTGTGCCAGGGGCGGATCACTGCGGCTTCCCGCCGGGAATACGAGCGGGTTGTGGGGGAGTTGGCCGGGCGCGGGGCGCAGGGGGTGATTTTGGGCTGCACGGAGATCGCCATGCTGCTGCCGCCCGCCGAATCGGAGTTGCCGCTTTTCGATACGGCGGCGCTGCATGCGGCCATGGCCGTGGACATGGCCCTTTGCGGCGACGGCTAGAGGAGGGGCAGCCGCAGCCTGACCGCCGCCACGTCGTCACGGTGCACCAAGACCTCCTGATTGCCCGGCGCGCCGTCTTTTTTGACCTTGCGACAGACCAGGATGCGGCGTCCGGACACGGCCACCACCAGTTCGCCCTTGTGGCGTTTCGAGGAAATGCGGTCTCCGGCCCGTAGGTCCATACGTGTCCGTTTTGCGGGATTTCGGCCCATGGGCCGGGCGCAGATATAAAAAAAGGCCGGGAGATTGTCACCCCGACCTTTTTTTATGGCGAGAGGGCAGTCCTAGACCGGCTTGACCAGTTCCTCGGCCAGGGCCGCCACCCCGGCTTTTCCCGTGGTGGAATAGGCCGCATACAGGCGCATGAAGGTGGCCTGGGAGCAGACGTAGTTACGGAAGCTGTTAAATGGCTTGGACGTAAGGTCCGCCTCGGACATGCCGTAGCGCTCCCGGGCGATTTCTGAGAGCACCGGGATGCTCCACTTGGCCGACGGCACGGACAGCACCCAGTCGTGGTCGCCCAGGTGGCACACGAACCCCTCCATGCGCCGGGGCTCGGGCAGGGTCTCGCCGCCTGTCGCCAAGAGCCCCTTCTGAACGGGGTCGACCCCGGCCAGGATGGCGGCGGCCTTGATCCAGCCCACCACCTCGGCCTCATCCTTGGGCGACCCGGGATGGTTGTGGGCGCAGGCCTGGGCCACCACCATGGGGGCGGGCAGGCCGCGCACGATGGATTCGGCCACGCTTAAGGCATGGTGCTCGCCGGTTCCGGCCAGGGGCTTTTCCGGCCGCGACTCGCCCGATTCCCCCCAGGCGAACACCCAGGGCTTGTGCAGGTCGTGGAGCATCTGGGAGGCCACCACCGCGTCGCGGTCCAGGTCGAAGCCGTAGACGTCGCGGTAGGCGTCGAAGATGGCCAGAGAAAGCTTCATGTTGCAGGCCGTGTGGGTGGCCAGCCCGCCGGGATAGGCGTGGTGGCTCTGGTAGCCGCTGCCCGGGGCGCTGCGGAAGGGCTGGAGCGCGGCGGCGGGGTCGGCGGCCAGCGGCGGCAGCAGGGTGTCGGGCGTGGCGTCCTTGACGTAGCCCTTGGCGGAAAGCTCCGCGCACACGGCGGCCCGATCCTTGGCGTCGGCCAGGCGGGCGGCCAGGGTGGGGGCGGGATTGTCCAGGATGGCCAGGACCGCAGTCCGGACCTGGGGATCGCGGATGGTTCCGGCCACGTCGCGCAGATACTTCCATGAGGCCGTCACATGGGGCGAGGCGTCGGCCATCTGCACCGGGGTCATGGCCTGACAGTCGGCCAGGGTTTTCTGCGATGTCGAGGCCTTGGCCAGGGCGGGGAACACGGCCTGGGCGGCCAGCACCGCGCCAAACGCCGCGCCAAGCTCCAGAAACTGGCGACGGTCGAAATGTCTTTCCATGGGTGTTTCCTCCGGGAACGGGGTGGTTTGGCGGCACTGAACCACGCCCGTGTGACCGCTTGGCGCACGGAGGATGTCTTTTGGACGACAGGCGGGACGGTCGGAGCGGCTGCGCCCTGGCCCGGAGGCGGGGCTTGCCGATCCATGCGGGCGGCCCGGAGGGTCGAAGCGACCGGGACGAAAAGACGGCGGGTCGATCAGCAGCCCAGGCTGACCAGATGCACGTCCGGCAGGGGGCGGCCCAAAAACAACTCGCCGATGCCGCGTAGCCGGTCGGGGGCGTCGGTCACGTAGAAGTCGTGGTGCGGCGGGTGATGGGCGTCGGCCAAAAGCCCGGCCTCGGCCAAAATCCGGTGGGTGTCCGCAGCCACGGCCGTGGCCGAATCCACCAGCGTCACCGACGGCCCGGCCTCGTCCTGCAAAAGCGGCCGCAACAGCGGATAGTGGGTGCAGCCCAAAATGAGCGTGTCCGGGCCTTCGGCCAGGACCGGGGCCAGGTATTCCCGGGCGATGAGCCGGGTGGCCGGATGGTCCAGAAAGCCCTCCTCAGCCAGGGGCACGAACAGCGGGCAGGCCCGGGATATCGTGCGCGAGGCGTCGCCGCCGCGCCGGGCGATGGCCGCCTTGTAGGCCCCGCTTTGCACGGTGGAGGGGGTGGCGATGATGCCGATGCGTCCGGTTACGGTGGCGGCCAGGGCGCTTCTGGCCCCGGCGTCGATGACCTCAAGGACCGGCACGCTGGACAGGGCGGTGATGGTCGGCAGGGCCACGGCGGCCATGGTGTTGCAGGCCACGATCAGCAGTTTGACGTCCTTTCCGAGCAGAAACCGCACGATCTCTGCGGCATAGCGGCTCACGGTCTCGGGCGATTTGACGCCGTAGGGCACCCGGGCCGTGTCGCCGAAATAGACGATGCGCTCTGCGGGCAGGCGTTCCATGACCGCCCGGGTCACGGTCAGCCCGCCGACGCCCGAGTCGAAGATGCCGATGGGATTTGGGGGAGTGTTGCCCACGGGATGCAAGCCTTTGTTCTGGATTGCCCCGGGGGCGGCGTCCGGCCCCGGGGTGGGGACACGGATACGCCAAGCCCCGGGGGGAATCAATCCTCGACCGGGCAGGTCTGGGGGGCGTCCGGCCTACTGCGGCATGGTGGTGGTTGGGGAGGCGTCCATGGCCCGTTCGATGGCCTGCTTGAGTTCGGACAGCTCCACGGGCTTGGAGACATAGCCGCTTAAGCCCGCCTGCAGGAACTGCTCCCGGTCGCCGAGCATGGCATGGGCGGTCATGGCGATGATGGGGATGCCCGCGTGGTCGCGAAACGTGGCGTCGGTGCGGATGATGGCCGCGGCGCGCAGGCCCCCCATGACCGGCATCTGGATGTCCATGAGGATCAGGTCGAAGCGTCCGGCGCGCAGGGCCTCCAGGGCCTGTTGGCCGTTGTCGGCGCATTCCGTCTGGTAGCCGAGCTTGGTCAGGTAGCGGCGTGCGGCGAACTGGCTGACGGGATCGTCCTCCACCACCAGGATCCGCCATCCGCGTCCCGCCCCCCGGTCCACGGTCCCTAGGGAGAGGGGCTCCTGCCTGGGGCATTCGGCCTGCCCCTGGTCGGGAATGGTGACCCGGACCCGGGTGCCGACGCCCTCCTGGCTGCATAAAAACACCGTGCCGCCCATGAGGTCCACCAGCCGGCGGACGATGGAGAGCCCCAGGCCCGCCCCGCCGTATTTGCGGGTATAGGAGCCGTCGACCTGGGTGAAGGCCTCAAAGACCCGGGCCTGTTTGTCGCCAGGGATGCCCACCCCCGTGTCGGAGATGTCGAAGCACAGGCGATTTCCCGCCCGGCCCGGGATTTCCGGGAGAGGGAAAACCCGCAGGCGCACGGTCCCCGCGTCGGCGTATTTCAGGGCGTTGCCCACCAGATTGTAGAGCACCTGGCGTATCCTGCCGGGATCGCCGCAGAAATAATCGGGCGTGGACGGCTCCACGACGCAGGAAAGCTCCACCCCTTTTTTCTCCGCCTCCAGGGCAAAGGCGCTGACGACCGGCTGGAGCGCCTCCTGAACCTCGAATCCCATGGCCGACAGGGACATTCGTCCCGATTCGACCTGGGAGATGTCCAGGATGTCGGCCAGGATGCGCAACAGGCCCCGCCCGGCGCGCAGGGCCGTGGCCACGTATTGGGCCTGCTCCTCGTCCAGGGCGGTGGTCTGGGCCAGTTGGAGCATGCCCAGGACGCCGTTTAAGGGCGTGCGTATCTCGTGGCTCATGGTGGCCAGAAACTCGCTCTTGGCCCGGTTGGCGGCCTCGGCCGCCTCCTTGGCGGCCACCAGTTGGGCCTCGGCCTTTTTCCGGGCGGTGACGTCCATGCCATAGATGTTGACGTAACCGCTTTTCAGGATGGGGTGGACGGTCATGGCGAATATCCGCTTTTCCACCTCCGTTTCGAAGACGACCGGCCTGTCCGTGGCGAAGGCCGCACCCACGGCCTCCTGGTGCGGCGTGGGAAAGGGCTGCCCCAGGCCGCTTTGGAAATGGTCGAGGAAGTCGGCGCTGGCCTTGTTGGCGTGCAAAACGGTCATGTCCGGAGCCACCCGCAGCACCGGATTGGGGTTTTCGCCGGGGAACCGGGCCAGGCTTTGGATTTCCTCGTAGGCCCGCTTGCGTTCGCTGATGTTCCGGGCGAACAGCAGCACGTCCCGCCGTCCGTTCAGGAACAGGGGAACGGCCGAGGCCTCGATGTCCACGCTTCCCCCCCCTTTTTTGAGGAAACGGAATTCTCCGCCGGGAGACGCCGTGTTGGCGGCGGAATCCGCCGCATCGCCCTCCCGTAGGGCGATCCAGTCCCGGAACCGGCCCCGGTGTTCGGGCGCGACCGACTCCAGGATGGAGGGGGCCGCGCGGGTATGTTCCTGGGGCAGGCCCAGGAGGCTCTGGCTGACCGCGTTGGCGTAGATCACCTGGCCGTCCTCCAGGATGCAGATGGCCTCAGGGGCGTTTTCCACCAGCACCGTGAAGCGTTCCCGGGTTTCCCGCAGGGCCGTCTCGACGCCCTTGCGGCGGTCGATGTCCTCCACCACGGAGATGAAATAGTCCGGTCGACCGGCGTCATCGCGCACCAGGGAGACCGTGAGCTGGACCCACACCGTGCCGCCGTCGGCCCGGACATACCGCTTCTCCATGGCGTAGGACGGAATTTCTCCAGACAGCAGCCGGGCCACATGGGCCACGTCGGCCTCCAGATCGTCGGGGTGGGTGACCTCCTGGAAGGTTTTGCGGCGCAGTTCGTCCAGCCCGTAGCCCAGAATGTCGCACAGCTTGCGGTTCACCCGCAGCCAGCGGCCGTCCGGGGCCACATGGGCCAGTCCCACGGCGGCCTGCTCGAAGGTGGCCTCGAAGCGGGCCTGGGTTTTCCTTTTCATCTCCTCCTGGCGCTGACGATCCTTGAGAAGCGCATGCACCCGGGCCGACAGTTCCGCCGTGGAAAAGGGCTTGGTCAGGAAGTCCTGGACCATGTTTCGCAAAAGCCGTGTCCGCAGGGCCTCGTCGGCCTTGGCCGTGAGCATGATCACCGGCACGTCCGCAGTCTCCGGATGGGCGCGCAGTCGCCGGACCATTTCCTCGCCGTCCATGCCGGGCATCATGACGTCGCTTACGATCAGCCCGGGCCGCAGGGCCAGGGCCTTCTCCAAGCCTTCCCGGCCGTCGAGGGCCTGGGCCGTGCGGTATTCGTCCTTCAGGGCAGCGGCCAGAAAGGCGTTCATGTCCGGATTGTCCTCCACGATGAGCACCAGCCCGCGCGGGTCGTCCGGGCCCTGGGATGCTCCGGAGGAGACGGAAACCGGGCAGGCGGCCGGGGCGTGCAGTTCCTCCACGGCCTGCCGGGCCAGAACATCGTCCATGGCGTGTGGCGTGTCCCCAAGAACCGTGCCCTCGGGCGCGGCCAGGGGCAGGGTCACGGTGAACCGGGCCCCGCCTTCCGGGGACTCGTCCAGCACCACGGAGCCGCTATGCAGTAGGGCGAACTCCCGCACGATGGCCAGCCCAAGCCCCGTGCCGCCGTGGCGGCGGCGGGCGCTGTCGTCGGCCTGCCGGAAGCGCTCGAACACGGTTTCCCGCATCTGCGGGGCCACGCCGGGGCCGCTGTCCGTGACCCGGATCACGGCCTGTCCGTCCACGGCCGCGAGGGCGACCCCGATGCGCCCGCCGTCCGGGGTGAACTTGAAGGCGTTGGAGAGCAGATTTTGCAGGATGCGCTGGGTCTTGTCGGCGTCGAGAGTTGCGTCCAGGGCCTCGGGGGCGGTCACGTCGAACCGGACGCGCCGGTCCCGGGCCAGCATCTCGAACAGCGAGGCCGAGAACCGGACCAGATGGGCCAGATCGGCCCGGGAATAGTGCATGGCCATGCGTCCGGAATCGAGCTTGGCCACATCGAGCAGGTCGCTGACGTGATGATAGAGCAGGCGGGCGTTGCGGGAGACGAGTTCAAGGCTGGCCCGGGCGGCGGGCGCCAGGCCGGGGTCGTTTAGGAGGCTGTCCACCGGGGCCAGGATCAGGGTCAGGGGGGTGCGCAGTTCGTGGCTGACGTTGGCGAAAAAGCGGGTCTTGAGTTCGTCGATCTCCCGGGTCTTTTCGTAGAGCCGGGTGATGTCGGCGTTGGCCGCCAGAAGCTTCTCGTTGGCCTGGCGGGCGGATTCCAGGGCCTCGGCGGCCAGCCGGTTGGCCGTGCGCAACCGGCCGTGGGACAGGCTGAAAAGCACGCCCATGCACAAAAAAACCCCGATGGACAGAAGGCTCATGGGGTTTTTCAGCATCTGCCCGAGGTCCGCCTCCATGAAAAAAACGACCGCCATGGTCGCCGACAGGACCGTTGAGGCCAGGCCGCCGGGCAGGCCGCCCACCCAGGAGCTGAAAAAGACCGCTGGAAAAAACAGAAACCAGATGTAGGGGCGGATACCTTCCCAGAAAAGCCATTGCAGGGCCAGGGCGGCGAAGGGGATGGCCAGGGCCGCCAGCAGGCGGGGAGGGGAGACGCGGGGGTTCGTTTTCATGGGCTCGACCATGTTTCCCTTTTCCATGTCAACGGGATGCCGTGCCGATCAAACGGGGCTCCCGTCTTTGCCGGGGAGGGGGAGTTCCACTAATGTGCAGAATACATCACAAACCGATATCGCTGTCGAGAAACAAAAGATCGCAGGATCGATTCCGGGCGACGCGATGACGGGTTTCCGTTGCGGGCCAACACGGTGAAACCAATGTGGGATTTCATCAGTGCGTTGTCGGCGGCGGGCACGAAGACGAGCGGGGGGGAGAAAAAAAACACCCGTGCGGCGACAGCAACGACACGCGTGGCGCCTACGCCCGGGCAGGGGGCGTTTCGGCGAGAAGCGCCCCGGCCGCGTCCAGGATGGCCGGGTCGGTGAAATCGGCGGTGGTGGTGATGGTCTGGACGGCCACCTGGCCCATGGCGGCGCAAAAGGGGGTCGCCGCCTGCCCGAAGCGGGTCGCCAGGTCGCGGCCCAGTTCGGCGCACAGGTAATGGACGCAGCGCGGGGACTTGAACAGGCGCAGGGTGCAGCCATCCCCGGCTAGGCAGTCGCAGTGCCCGGGGGTGAGGCGGCGGCCGTGCTCCACTTCGAAAGAGGTCTCCAGGCGTTGCAGGGAGCCGATGACGTAGGAGAGCTCCAGGGCCGCCGGGGAGGGGCGGGCGATCATCATGTCGGCCAGGGACAGGATCTCGAAATGGTTGGCGTTGCAGCAGCCCACGGGGGGGCGTGTACAGCCGTCGCGGCAAAAATCCCGGGTGGCGGCGGCCTGGATGACGTCGAGCTGGCGGACGTAGAGGGAATAGGCGATGACCCGGCGGCGCATGGACTCGGCAAGCCCCGTCAGGTAGCCGCTTAACCTGGTGATCTGGCGCCTGACGGCGGCGTCGGACAGGAAGGGGTGGGCCGTGGCGCACAGGGCCGACAGGTCGCCGTCGGCGGCCTCGGCGCGTTTCTGGGGCAGGGCGTCGAGCCAGGGTTCAGGGGCCATGACGCCCCGCGGCAACACCGGGCGGGGCGCTGACAGTCCGTATACGGGAGGTCCGGCAAATCGATGCGGTTCCCTGAGGAATCGAATACGGCCGGGCGGGCGGGGTTTCCGGAAAGATCATGTGCGGCATACGCATCCCTGAACGAGGCGAAAGGCGTTGTCGCTCCCGTTCAGGGACAGGCTACGGGTAATATCCGGAAAGTCCAAGGAAAAAACGCGGCGACGTCTAGCCGAAGGAGCAGATATACTCGGCGATCCCGTCATCGACCGCGCCACCAGCAAAAACACCCTGTGTTTTTGCTGAAAAAACCTGGCTCACGGGATGCGCTTTAGCCGAAGGAGCAGATATACTCGGCGATCCCGTCATCGACCACGCCACCAGCAAAAAACACCCTGTGTTTTTGCTGAAAAAACCTGGCTCACGGGACGCGCTTTAGCCGAAGGAGCAGATATACTCAGCTATCCCGTCATCGACGGCGATCTCGAACGACGAATCGCCGGGCACGAGAAAGCTGGTCCCGGCCGGATAGGCGGTAAACCCCTCCCGCCCGGCCAGCTTTACCCGGCAGGCCCCGGCCACCATGTCCATGCGCTCGGGGGCGCCGGTATTGAAGGCATAGCTGCCGGGAAAGATGAGCCCCAGGGTGATTTTTTTCCCGTCGGCGTCCACCAGGGTGTGGCTTATGACCTTGCCGCCGAAATAGATGTTGGCCTTGCACACGGCGGTGACGCCGGGAAATTCTGCCGGAATGCCTTGGGACATGGGAAGCTCCGTAGTGGGGTTGGCGGTGACGGGGAAGGGGGCTAGAGCCAGTTCTGGGGGGTGAGCAGCACGGCCGACAGGGGCGGCAGGACCATCTCCAGGCTGTAGGGATGCCCGTGCCCGGGCGCGTCCTGGGCGGCCACGGCCCCGGCGTTGCCCAGGCCCGAGCCGCCGTAGACATCGGCGTCGCTGTTTAACAGCTCGGTCCACACCCCGCCCATGGGCACGCCCACCCGGTAGGCGGGCCGGGCCACGGGGGTGAAGTTGAAGACCCCCAGCACCATGTTCTGGGGGCGCGCGCCCTTGCGCAGAAAGGCCACCACGCTGGCCTCAGCGTCCCGGAAATCGACCCATTCGAAGCCCGACGGCTCGAAATCCCGTTCATGCAGGGCGGGCTCGCGGCGATACAGGTCGTTTAAGTCCCGCACCCAGGTCATGACCCCCCGGTGGTGGCGGTATTCCAGAAGCCGCCAGTCGATCTCGGCATCGTGGTTCCATTCGCTCCACTGGGCGATTTCCGCGCCCATGAACAGGAGTTTTTTCCCGGGATGGGCGTACATCAGGGCGTACAGAAGCCGCAGGTTGGCGAACTTTTGCCAGTCGTCGCCGGGCATTTTGCCCAGAAGCGAGCCCTTTCCGTAGACCACCTCGTCGTGGGACAGGGGCAGGATGTAATTTTCCGTGAAGGCGTACCAGATGCCGAAGGTCAGTTCGCCGTGGTGGAACTTGCGGTGGATGGGGTCGCGGGAAAAATAGCGCAGGGTGTCGTGCATCCAGCCCATGTTCCACTTCATGCCGAACCCCAGGCCCCCGATGTAGGGCGGACGCGACACCATGGGCCAGGCCGTGGATTCCTCAGCCATGGTCTGGATGTCCGGGAACCGGGTGTAGGCGGCCTCGTTGAGCTTTTGGAAGAAGGTGATGTTGTCCAGGTTTTCCCGGCCGCCGTGGATGTTGGGGATCCATTCGCCGTCTTTGCGCGAATAGTCCAGGTAGAGCATGGAGGCCACGGCGTCCACGCGCAGGCCGTCGATGTGGTATTTGGACAGCCAGAACATGGCGCTGGAGATGAGGAAGGCCCGCACCTCGTAGCGGCCGGTGTTGAAGATGTAGCAGTTCCAGTCGGGGTGGTAGCCGCGCCTGGGATCGGCGTGCTCGAAGAGGTGGGTGCCGTCGAAATAGGACAGGCCGTGGCCGTCCGTGGGGAAATGGGAGGGCACCCAGTCCAGGATGACCCCGATGCCCGCCTGGTGCAGGCGGTCGATGAGGGCCATGAACTCCTGGGGCGTGCCGAAACGGCTGGTGGGGGCGAAATAGCCCAGGGTCTGGTAGCCCCAGGAACCGAAGAAGGGATGCTCCATGACCGGCAAAAACTCCACGTGGGTGAAGCCGCAGGCCAGGACGTGCTCGGTCAGGCGGTCGGCCAGCTCCAGATAGGACAGGGAGCGGTAGCGGTCGCCCATCTCCCGGGCAAACGAGCCCAAATGCACTTCGTAGATGGAGAGGGGGGCGTCCAGGGCGTTTTTTGCGCCTCGCCCGGCCATCCAGTCCCCGTCGCCCCAGGCATAGTCCAGATCCCAGACGATGGAGGCGGTTTTCGGGGAGGTCTCCCAGAACCGGGCGAAGGGGTCGCCCTTGTCGCCCCGGTATTCGCCGGTGGCGGAGACGATGTGGTACTTGTAAAGGGCGCCCCGGCCGATGCCCGGCAAAAAACCCTCCCAGATCCCCGACGAGTCGAGGCGCACGGCCAGGGGGTGGCTTTCGACATCCCACCCGTTGAAGTCGCCCACCACGGACACGGCGGCGGCGTTGGGGGCCCAGACGGCGAAAAGGGTTCCCGGTTCTCCGTCCACGGTCATGGGGTGCGACCCGAGCTTGTCGTGCAGATCGAAGTGGTTGCCTTCCTTGAAGAGATAGATGTCGTGGTCGGTCAGAAGACTTGTGTCGTATCGTGGTTCATGGGGACGCCGCATGATGTGGCTCCTTGGGAAAGTGCGGGA
This sequence comes from Desulfolutivibrio sp., assembly GCF_036584575.1. Taxonomy (NCBI): domain Bacteria; kingdom Pseudomonadati; phylum Thermodesulfobacteriota; class Desulfovibrionia; order Desulfovibrionales; family Desulfovibrionaceae; genus Desulfolutivibrio; species Desulfolutivibrio sp. The sequence goes on along the minus strand of NZ_JAZHDB010000037.1, from coordinate 27,733 downwards.
TGGACGCGCGGCGCCGGGACTGGCCGTCGCGCGGGGCACACCCTAGACGAAGTGCCCTCCGGAGGCAAACACGCGGACGGCGGGCGGCCTTACGGATAGTCCAGGACAAGCCCCGATCCGGTCTCCAGCACCGGCACGAACCGGGACAGGGCGATCTTGGCCGCGAGGTCCGTGCAGTGGCAGGGATGGGTGGCCGCCGGGGCCGCCTCGGCCAGGTAGCGGCCCGTGGCCTCAAGCCTGGAGGCCGGAGCGCAAAGCAGGTGCAGGCCGCCCACGATGTCCCGGATGCGCGTCTCGCCGCAGACCTGCCGGGCGTGGCGCACGATGTTGCAGACGCCCGCGTGGGAGCAGCCGGTCAGGATGACCAGTCCGGCGGGGCTGGTATAGACCAGGGCCGTATCGTCGGCCAGGGTGTCCGGAAGGCCCGGGGCCGGGGCCTGCCCAGGGGCGGGCAGCTCGTGGTCGGCGTGGCGCAGGCGGTCGCCCGGGGCCGGGCCGGACTCGAAGTCGAAGTGGCGGGGGATCTCGCCCAGAAAGATCAGGCGCTCGGTCAGGGCCACGGGGTCTTTGGTCAGCCGCAGGGTGAAAAAATCGGCCAGCACGGCCGGGGAGAAGTGGTTGCCGATGGCCGGAACCCGGCCCATGCGCCGCCGGGACAGGGCGTCGGGATGGGCCGTGAGCACGGGACGCGGCCCGGGACGGCCCTCGCAGGCGTCCTCGGTCAGACGCCGCAGGAGGTGCTCCAGGCCCCACAGGTGGTCGAGATGCCCATGGGACAGGGCCACATGGTCGAGGTCCGAGAGGTCGATGCGCAGCTTCTCGGCGTTTCGCAGGAAGACATCCGAATAACCCGCGTCGAAGAGGATGCGTGAGCCGTCCGCCTCCAGAAACAGGGACAGGCCCGGTTCGCCCAGGAAATAGCGGTCGATGAGGGTATTGTTGTCGGCAAGGACCGTGAGCTTCATGGCGGCCTCCAGGACGTGGTGTATCTCTGCCGGGGGCGGGGGGCAAGCCGGGCGGGATCAGGCCGGGTCGTCGGGCGAACCGATGTGTCCGGCCAACACGGTGTCCCGGTGCTTCATGCTGGCGCAGCGAGGACAATAGGTGAAGGTGTTCACGGAGAGGGCCAGTCCGCAGTGCTCGCAAAAAAGAAGCTGGCAGACCGGACAGCAGAAGATCGCCGTCCCCGCCCGGGTGCAGCCGCAGTGTCCGCATGTGCAAAAAAACGCCATGATACGTCGCTTTTTTTCGGAGGTCATAGAGCGGAACGGGGCGTCTAACCCCCCGCCGGCATGGTTTTGGCTACAAAGACGATGCGGGACGAGGTGTTCTTTTTGTCACGCAAAAGGGTCACGGACACCATGACCGGGATGTGCTTGCCATCCCGGGCCAGCAGGGAGGCCCTGGCGTTGCGCAGGTCCGTGCCCTTGCCGCACAGGGACACGATCTCGGTCACGTAGGCCAGGCAGTCGGCGGCCACCAGCGACAGCAGGGGGCGTCCCAGAAGCTCCCTGGCCTGCCAGCCGAATTCCCGCTCGGCCACGGTGTTGGCATCCACGATGATGGCCTCGGTGCTGGCGATGAATATCGGGTCAACGCAATGCATGAAGGCCAGGGCCCGGTAGGCGGCGGCCTCGCCGTCCTCCTGATCGGCCCCGGCGGCGAAGTCGCGCGGGGAGAGGAACAGGACGGCCGGGGAGATCTGGAAATGCCGGGAGAGCTTTTCGATGACGAAAAAAGAAGGGGAGGCCAACCCACGTTCGATCTTGGACAGGTAGTCCAAGGAGATGCCGATACGTTCGGAGAGGGCGGCCTGGGTGAGATCGCGGGATTGCCGCAGATGGCGCAATCTTCGACCGAATACACCTTTCAGGTCATGTGTATTCATATCGCGGATGTAGGGCACGGGCGGCGAATTGGCAACGGATTGTCAGTACGGGTCGGGGACTTCGGATATCCGTGGGAAGAAAGAGCGGGTCGAGAGCGGTCATCCGGCCTCTCTCCGGGGACGGGCGTCAGGGCCGGGAGGCGTCAGGCGAGGCCCATCTCCCGGGTGCGCCGTCTGGCGGCGAAAAGCGCGGCCTTGTCGCCGGCGGCCTCGTCCCAGGCGGGTTCGCGCCAGGCCAGCAGGGTTTCCCGGGCGGGGACGGCCCACACCGGGCTTATGTCCGCGCCGCCGACGGAGACGGCCGTTTCCTTCCCGGCAAGTCGGGCCTTGGGCGAGAACGAGGCCACGAAGGCGGCCGCGTCGCGGATGGCGGCCTCGTCCCAGACCGCGCCGGGCAGGCGCCGGGCCAGGGCCAGGGGGCCGGGATGGTCGCGAACCTTGAACACCAGGTCGTTTACGGCCAGGGCCGCCTCCAGTCTGGCGTTGTCGGACTGGTTGCGGCCGATGGTCAGCCACAGGGGGCCCGCCCAGTATTGCCGACCGATGTTGGCCAGTTCGAAATCCGTGGCCCCGGGTTCGGGATGGTGGACGAAGATCGGAAAATATCGCCTGACCGACTCCATCTCCGTGAGCATGCAGCCCCCGGCCGGGGTGGGGATCTCGGGCAGGCCCATGCGCCTGGCCAGGTCGAGCTGATCCTTGCGGCTTCGGCCGCTCATGGCGTGCAGGCGTTCCCGGTCCACCAGGCCGCTTTGCTCCATGGGGGTCTCGGGCAGGCGCTTGGCGCACAGCGGCCGCAACAGCACCTCCCGGGCCCCGGAGTCGCGGCGGATGACGTGCAGGGCGTCCAGGCGCTGGGACATGGGGCGCTGGCCCACCACCTCGCCCGTGGCCACAAGCCTGGCCCCGTATTCCGGCAAAAGGGCCATGGCCCGGTCGAGCATGAAGATCTTGCAGTCGATGCAGGGATTGAGGAACTTGCCCAGGCCGTGGGCCGGGCCGTCGGAAAGCATGCGCACGTAGTCTGGCCCCACGTCCAGGGCCAGGATGTCCAGGCCGAAGGCCTCGCGCCAATGGACAAGACGCCCGGGCTTGCCGAAAAAAGGGCTCACGAAGTGCAGGCACAGGACGGAAAGGCCCTGGTCCATGAGGGTCCGCGCGGCCAGGACGCTGTCCAGGCCGCCGGAGAAAAGGGAAAGGGCGTCGTAGCGTTTCATATCCGGCGAGCCTAAGGCCTGGACGAACGCCTGGCAAGTGGGGCGGCGGCAGGCCGTCCGGTTGCGATTCCGGCGCGGGGCGACCGGCTTGCCTGTCGTGCCAAGGGGTGCTATCCGATGTCCTTGCAAAACCAGCCCAACAACCATGTTTTGGTGAGCACCATGGCTTCATTCGTCGCCGTCGCGCCACGTCGGCCCATTTTGGCGGTTCTGGCAATCCTGGCGGTCCTTTTTCTTGGCCCGTCCCCGGCTGCCGCCCGCGACGCTCTCCCCGATCTGGGTCTGACCGACGAGGAAAAGGCTTTCATTGAAGCCCATCCGGTCGTCACCTTCAGCGACTCCATCTGGGAGCCGCTGGCCATGGTGGAGAACGGGAAGTACCAGGGCATCTTCCACGACTTTTACGAAATCGTCTCGGCCATGACCGGGTTGGCCTTCAAGTTCGAGGCCCAGGGCGATTCCCGGGACTTCGGGAAGGTCTTGGCGGCCCTTCGGGACAAGCGCATCGACATGATCGACGGCACGGGCAAGAGCGCGGATCGCGAAAAATACGCCCTGTTCGCCGGTCCCTTTTTGCGCTTTCCCCTGGCCATCGTCTCCCGGGACGATGTCATGGCCGGTTCCCTTCTCGAGTTGCACGGCAAGCGGGTGGCCGTGGCCAGCGGCTCCACGGCCTACGAATACGCCCGGGACAACCATCCCGACCTGGATCTCCTGGTGGTGGAGGATCCCGCCGAGGCCCTCCTGGCCGTCTCCTCGGGACAGGCCCAGGCCATGCTCGACAACCTGGCCGTGGTCACCTTCGGCATCCGCAAGGCGGGGTTGAGCAACCTCAAGGTCTCGGGCCTGACGGACTTCGCCTTCGACATCTACACCCTGGTGCGCGATGACATGCCGGAGCTGGCCTCCATCCTGGACAAGGCCCTAAAGGCCGTTCCGGTGTGGGACAAGGCGGCCATCATGGCCAAGTGGCTACCCCTGTACGCCTCGGGGCAGGCGGCGGTCCGGGCCGACGCGGCGGGCGGCGCCCAGGGCCTCGCGAACACGACATCGGGCCCGGCCCCGGCCCGGGTGACCCTGAACCGCCGTGAGCGCGAATACGTCCAAGGCAAGGGGTCGCTACGCTATTGCGTGGACCCGGACTGGCCGCCCATCGAGCGGATCAGCGAGACCGGCCGGTACGAGGGCATGGCGGCCGACGTCCTGGCCCTTCTGTCCGAGCGGCTTGGCGTTACGACCCGTCTGGTTCCCACCTCCTCCTGGTCCCAGACCTTGGAGACGGCCGAAAAAGGCGGCTGCGACTTTATCGCCGCCGCCGTGGAAACGCCGGAGCGCCGTCGCTTTCTCGATTTCACCAGCCCCTATCTTCAGTTGCCCCTGGTGGTGGCCACCCGCGCCGATCATCCCTTTGTGGACGGGCCGAAGGCCCTGATGCATGACCGGGTGGGCGTGGTCCGGGGCCATGCCACGGCGGGCATCCTGCGCTCCAGGTATCCGTCCCTGGATGTGGTGGACATGCCCACCGAGTCCGAAGGCCTGGCCCAGGTGGCCTCCGGGGGGCTCGGGGCCTTTGTGGACGTGCTTCCGGCCGTGGCCTACCGCCTGGACAAGGAACGGCTGACGGGCCTGAAGATCGCGGGCCGCCTGGAGGACCATCTGGAATTGTCCCTGGCCGTACCCCGGGGAAAGACGGAGGTGTTGTCCATCTTCCAGAAGGGCGTCAGCAGCCTGACCGCCGGGGAGTTGGACGCCATTTTCAAGAAATGGGTGGCCGTGCGCTTCGAGCATGGCTTTGATTACACCCTGGTGTGGCGGGTGGCGGCGGGCGCGGCCCTGGTCATTGTGCTCATCGTGTGGTGGAACCGCAAGCTGACCCGCCTGAACCGGACCATCCGTCAGGCCCAGGAGGAGCTGTCCGCGCTTCTGGACAACTCCGGCCAGGGGTTTTTGTCGTTTGGGATCGATTGCCGGGTGCAGCCCCGCTTCAGCCACGAATGCCTGGACATGTTCGGCCGCGATCCCTCCGGCGAGCCCATCCAGTCCCTTTTGTTCCCCGGCGACGCCCGCGCCTCCGGGGATTTCGCCAGAAACGTGGGCCGCATCCTGGCCGAGGACGACGATTTCCGGCGGTCGCTGTACCTGTCGCTGATGCCGGCGGCCGTGCATCTGGGGGACCGCGATCTGGAGGTGGAATACCGGGTGTCCGGGCCCGGGCGGCTCATGCTGATCTTAACCGACGTCACGAACGCCCGCCGCCTGGAGAGCGAGGTGGAGAAGGAACGTGGGCGGCTGGCCAATGTGGTGGCCGTGGCCCGTGATCCGCGCGATTTTTTCCAGGTGGCGGACGCCTTCCGGGACTTCGCCTCCGGCTGCCGGACCCCGGTCGCGTCGGCCGAGACCCCACAGGAGGCCTTGCGCCGCCTGTATCGCCGGGTGCATACTTTCAAGGGGCTGTTTTTGCTGTTCGGCTGCCGCCGGGTGTCCGCCGCCTTGCACGACCTGGAGTCGCGGCTGTCGGGCCTTAACCCGGCGCGGATCACGGCGGACGCTCTTTGCGGCGTGATGCGCCTGGACCCGGTGCTGGCGGAACTGGAGGCCGATCTGGCCCTTTTGCGCCAGACCTTGGGCGACGACTTTTTCAAGCGGCGCGACGCGGTGTGCATCGGCGAGGAGGCGGCCCGGGAACTGGAGGGCCTGGCCGAGGGCCTGGCCGCCGCCCTGCCGGCCCCGGACCCGCGTCTGCATGCGCTTCTTGAACGGGCCCGGACCCTGCGCTACGTGGATATGCGGACTCTGCTGGCCGTGCCCCTGGGAACCGCCGTCCAACTGGCCGAACGCCTGGGCAAGGCGGTGACCGTGCCGCCGGTGTCCGGCGAGGCCGTGCCCGTGGACCCGGACCTGTTCGGCCCGCTGGCCCGGCGCATGGTGCATCTGGTGCGCAACGCCGTGGCCCACGGCATCGAGCCCCCAAAGGAGCGCCTCCGGGCAGGCAAGCCCGAGGCCGGAACCGTGGCCGTCTCCGTGGCGAAAAAAGACGGCCTGCTGTGCGTAAAGGTATCCGACGACGGGGCCGGGATCGATCCCATGGCCGTGCGGGACAAGGCCGCCGCCCTGGGGATTGCCGGAAAGGACGAACTCGCGGCCATGGACGACGGCCAGGTGGTGCGTCTGGTGCTGGCCCAGGGCTTAAGCACCGCCAGCGGCGACGTCGAGGCCGCAGGCGCCGCCGGACGCGGCGTGGGGCTGGCCGCCGTGCTGGAGGCGGCCAAGCGGCTTGGCGGAGACATGGACATCGAAAGCCGCCCCGGCCGGGGCGTGACGTTTACCGTGCGTGTACCGCTGTCAGCAACCGAGAAGGGAAAGGAGCAGTCATGAGCGCCCCCTCCGTGGACATCCATCGGCTCTTGCAGGCCCTCACCGTGCGCACGGTGGGTTTTTTGGGCGAGGAACTGGGCATCGAGGTCACGGCCCAGTCCCAGCACCTCGACGACGTGCAAAAACTCGACCTCAAGCATCTGACCGCGATCATGAGCGCCACGGACAACATGAAGCTCTACCTGGCCTATAGTTTCGACGAATCACTGATCATCAAGGCCTTCGAGGTCTATTGCCAGGAGTTGGATATTGCCGAGGACGAGCGCGAGACGTATGTCGAGGAAACCGCCGGGGACATCATCAACATCATCGTGGGCAACGCCCTGGCCGACCTGTCGGCCCAGGGCCGGGTCATCGGCCTGTCGCCGCCCATCGTGATCACCGAGGCCAAAAGCGTCATGCGACACCGGGGGGCCAAGTTCGCCTCGGCCAGCTTGGCGACGGCTTTCGGGGGCCTGAACATCCATCTCATCGGCCCGGGAGAGCTTTTTGACGACACCCTCGACTATGTGGAGGCATAAGCCATGAGACCTCTGACGATCATGGTGGTGGACGATTCCAATCTGACCATCAAAAAAATGGTCAAGATGATTGAGGATCTGGGGCACAAGGTGGTCCATGTGGCCTCAAACGGCCGCCAGGCCGCCGAGGACTATCTGCGCGTGAAGCCCGATCTGGTGACCATGGACATCACCATGCCGGACATGGACGGCATCGAGGCCACGAAGCGCATCATGGCCGTGGACGACAAGGCGGTCATCGTCATGGTCACCTCCCACGGCCAGGAGCAGATGGTCATGGACGCCATCGAGGCCGGGGCCAAGGGCTATGTCCTCAAACCCGTGAAGGCGGAAAAGCTGGCCGAACACCTCGACGCCGTGGCCGGAAAGTATCTGGCATGAGCGGGACCATGCTGGAAAGCAGCCTCCTGGAGACGCATTTCGACGTCATCCCCTTCGGCATCTATGTGGTGGACGTGGCCACCCTGAATCTGATTTTCGTCAACCGCCACTTCCGGGACCGGCTGGGAGACCTGGCCGGGCGCAAGTGCCACGAGGCCATCTACGAATCCCCCCAGCCCTGTCTGTTTTGCAAGATACGCAATCTGGTGGACCGCAACGGCCTGCCAAGCGGCAAGACCTACATTTTTGAGCATTTCAACGACAAGGACGACCGCTGGTACCAGCTTCAGGAAAAGAGCATGAGCTGGCCCGACGGGAGGGTGGTCAAGTATTCCATCGCCGTGGACATCACGGAGCTCAAAGAGGTGCAAAACCGGCTGGCCGAGGCCCATGCCGAGCTGGCCTTGAAAAATCGCGAGCTGTCCCGGCAAAACGAGCTGTTGCAGGAAAACGTGCGGCTGCGCGAGCATGTGGACCGCATCGCCCGCCACGATTTGAAGACCCCGCTCAACGCCCTGATCGGCATTCCGCCCCTTTTGCCGGACTACGGCCTCAACCCGGAAGGGGTGAAGCTGGCGCGTATGATGGAGGAGGCCGGGATCACCATGCTCAACATGATCAACCGGACCTTCGACCTGTACCGCCTGGAGACGGGAACCTACCACCTGCGCCCGGTGGAGGTGAACCTGGTGGCCGTGGCCCGCAAGGCTGCCCAGGATGTGACCGCCGACGCCTTTTTTTCGGATCGGCCGGTGCGGGTGTTTTTCCAGGGAAGGCCTGCGGCGGATGGCGACGTGCTGGTGATCCAGGGCGAGGAGCTGTTGTGCTACAGCATGCTCTCCAACCTGGTGAAAAACGCCGTGGAGGCCTCGCCCCCCGACCGGGAGATCACGGTGTCCCTGGGCCGGGAGGGGGATGAGGCCGTGGTGGCCGTCGCCAACGCCGGAGAGGTGCCCGAGGATATCCGGGGGCGCTTTTTCCAGAAATACGTCACCTCGGGCAAGCGCGACGGCACGGGGCTTGGGGCCTATTCGGCCATGCTTGCGGTCACGGCCCACGGCGGCCGTGCCGCCCTCGACGCCTCGAGGCCCGGGTTCACCACGGTCACGGTGCGCTTTCCCTTGCCCTCCATGGCCGCCGCCGACGAGGGGGGAGAACCGCCGCAATGATCGAGAGCAGCCTGTTCGAGTCCCATTTCGATCTCATCCCCTTCGGCATCTATGCCGTGGATGTGACCACCTACGAGATTATTTTCAGCAACAAGCATTTTCGGGAACTTTTCGGCGACCATGTGGGCAAGCCCTGCCACAAGACCCTCTACGACCTGGACAAGCCCTGCTCCTATTGCCGCATCCGGGAGCTGATCACCAAAGACGGCCTGCCCAACGGCAAAACCCTGGTCTTCGAGCATTTCAACGACGCCGCCGACGGCTGGTTCCAGCTTCAGGAGCGGGCCATGAGCTGGCCGGACGGGAGGGTGGTCAAGTATTCCATCGCCGTGGACATCTCCGAACTCAAGGAGACCCAGAACCGGCTGGCCGAGGCCCACGCCCAACTGGCTCTCAAAAATAAGGAGCTGGCCCGCCTGTCGTCCACCGATCCCCTGACGGGTCTGGCCAACCGGCTGACCCTGGACAGGATCCTGATCGATGAAACCGCCCGGCGGGATCGGCATGGCCGGGCCTTTTCGGTCATCATCAGCGACATCGACCATTTCAAGCTCATTAATGATCAGCACGGCCACGGCGTGGGCGACGAAGCGCTTCAGGCCGTGGCCGGGGTGCTGTCCGGATCGGTGCGGGGCACGGATGTGGTGGGGCGGTTTGGCGGGGAGGAGTTTTTGGTGGTGTGCCCGGAAACGAATCTGGCCGGGGCCGGACGGCTGGCTGAAAAGCTGCGCCGGGCAGTCGTTGCGCGGGAGTACGCCGCAGGCTCGAAGCTGACCATGAGCTTCGGGGTGGCGGAATCGCAGCCCGGGGAGCCGCCCTCGCGCCTGGTGAGCCGGGCCGACGCGGCCCTGTATCGGGCCAAGGCCCTGGGCCGGGACCGGGTGTGCCTGGCGGAAGGAAGTGGCTAAACGGCCCGGGGGTGTTTCTCCCGGTAGGCCTTGGCGCGTGTTTCGCCCCGTGGAGGAGAGGACGGCTTTTTCAGGCTGTGCCGAACATGACAACCGGCGGTGGCTTTCATGAAAACACGTGTGGCCTTGTTGTGCGTCCTGTTTGTCGCCCTGTGGGCCGGGATGGTCGGCGCCCAGAAACTCGATCTTACCCCTGAAGAGCAGGCGTTTCTTGCGGCCCACCCCGTCGTCACGTGGTCGGACGCCGACAGGCCGCCGCTCTCCATCGTGGAGAAGGGACGCGCCGATGGCATCCTTCATGACTATTACCGGCAGATGGCCGGGCTCACCGGCATGGAGTTCCGTTTCACGCCCATAGGCGACGGACGGGACATCCAGCCCGTGTTCGACGCCCTGGAAAAAAAGGACATCGACATGGTCGGCGGCTCGGGCATAACCCCGAGCCAGGCCGCCTTCGCCCTTTTTTCCGGCCCCATGTTTCATGTCCCCATGGGCTTTGCCTGTCTGGCGACCAGCCAGGGGAAGCGTCTGGAAGAGCTTTCGGGACACCCTGTCGCGGTGGTCAGGGGCTCGTTGGCTGCGGAGTTTGCCCGCGACGGCCATCCGGACCTGGACCTGATCGTTGCGGACACCCCCCGCCAGGCCGTGGACATGGTGGTCGCCGGCAAGGCGGCGGCCTGGCTTGGCGACATGGCCGGGTTGACCCGGACCATCCGGGAGATGGGCCGCGACGACATCCGCGTCTTGAGCCTTCCCGAACACAGCTTCGAGGTCTATGCCCTGATCCGCGAGGATTGGCCCCTTTTGGCCTCCATCCTGGCCAAGGCCCAGGCCGCCATGCCGCCAGAGGCCATGCACGCCATGGAAGATGACTGGCTGCGGGCCGACGTTTCCGCAACCGGCGCGGCGCGCCTGAACCTCACGGCCGAGGAGCGGCGCTACGTCAGGGACAATCCCGTTTTCACCGCCTCCAACGAATCCAACTGGCCGCCCTTCAACTTCAACGTCAACGGCCTGCCCCAGGGCTATTCCGTGGACTACTTGAACATGCTGGCCAGGATGGCCGGGCTCAAGGTCAGGTACGTGATCGGGCCTGAATGGGACGAGTTCGAGCGCAGGCTGCAAGGCGGAACCCTGGACGTCCTCATGAACATGGCCTCGACGCCGGAGCGCGAGGCCTATACGGATTTCACCCCCCCCTACGCCACCCTGGTCCACGGCATCGCCTCCCGGGACGGCAAGGGCCCCCCTCCGACCCTGGAGAGTCTGGCGGGACGCACCGTGGCCGTCTCCAAGGGTTTTTTCACGGAGAAAGTGCTTGCGGCCAACTACCCGGACATCAAGCTCAAGGCCCTGCCGGACGCCCTGAGCTGTCTGCAGGCGGTGGCCACGGGCGAGGCCGACGCGGCCATCGACAGCCTTCCGGTGCAAAACTACCTGATCCGCAAACATTTCCTGCTCAATTTGCAGACCCGGGCCCTGGTGGACAACAGGCATTTCCCCACCGTCAACATCCGGTTCGGGGTGAGCAAAAACAAGCCCGTCCTGGCCCGCATCCTGGCCAAGGCCATGGCCACGGTGGGCGAACGGCAGATGTCCGAACTGCGGCAAAAATGGCTTGCCGCCGACCGGATGGACAAGGAATACATCCCCCTGACGCCGTCGGAGCAGGAGATGCTCTCCCGGTTGGGCGCGGTGCGCATGTGCGTGCATCCCAACTGGATGCCTTTTGGCCGCATCGACGACCGGGGGAACTTCGAGGGCATGGCCGCCGACTATGTCCGCCTGATGGCCGAGCGCATCGGCGTGGACCTCAGGCTGGTTCCCACGAAGACCTGGGAACAGAGCCTGGACGGCCTGGCCGAGGGCCGCTGCGACATCATCCCGGCCATCCCCCCCACGGACGAACGCAGGCAGTCCATGTCGTTCACCCGTCCCTACCTGACCTTCCCCGTGGTGGCGGCCACCCTGACGGACACCATGTTCGTGCCCGACATGGCCTCCCTGGCCGGAAAACGCATCGGGGCGGTGGCCGGGCAGGCCTGGACCGAGGACGCCCTGCGCGACTATCCCGAGGTGGAGGTGGTCAGGGCGCCAAGCGTGGAGGACGGGCTGCGGATGCTCCAAAGCGGGGAGATCTTCGCCTTTGTGGATACCCTGGCCGCCGTCAGCTACGCCATCGGCCAAGGCCGTTTCGCCGACATCAAGATCGCGGGCAAGCTGGAGGGCGACCTGTCCCTGGCTGTCGGCGTCAGCCAGCAAAACCCCGACCTGGCCCAGGTCTTCGACATGGCCGTGGCCTCGCTGACCGAGGACGAACGCCGCGACATCTTTTCCCGCTGGATATCCATCACCTTCGAGCACGGGTTCGACTACGACCTGTTCTGGAAGATCCTGGCCGGGCTGGCCGTGGCCGTGGCGGCCATCATCTTTTGGAACCGCAAGCTCGTGCGCCTGAACCGGGCCGTGACCCTGGCCAACGACAATCTGGCCCGGGCCCATGCCAAGATCTCCACCCTGCTCGACAACTCCGGCCAGGGGTTTCTCTCCTTTGCCGCCGACGGGCTGGTCGAGCCGGAGCTGTCCAGGGAATGCGACCGGCTTTTCGGCAGACCGGCCGTCGGGTCGCCCATCCCGACCCTCCTCTACCCTGGCGACGCCAAGGCCGGGGAGGTCTTCGGGCAAAACGTCAGGCGCATCCTGACTCAAAAGGACGATTTCAGGCGCGACCTGCTCCTGACGCTCATGCCCAGTCATTTCGTCCTTTGCGACACCCAGGTGGACGCGCAATACAGGATCCTGGAAGGCGGGCGGATCATGCTCGTGCTCACGGACGTGACCGACAAGTGCGCCCTGGAGGCCGAGGTGGAGCGGGAGCGCAGGCGCCTGGCCATGATCGTGGCGGCGGTGCGCGACAAGGACGACTTCATAAGCGTCCTGGCCGACTACGAACATTTCGTCCGGACCAGGGTGCGCGGCGAGCCCCCCCGTGGCCCGGACGACGCGGACGATGCGGACGATGGGGACGGCGGCTTTGACCTGCCGGGCCTCTACCGCCACGTGCACACCTTCAAGGGGCTTTTCCTGCAACTGGAGTTCATCCATTCCCCGCAGGCCCTGCATCGGCTGGAGACCGCCCTGGCCGCACGGCTGGCCGCAGGGGGGCAGAGGTGGGACCAGGCCCGGCTGAAGGCCGCCTGGGAGGAATGCGGATGCGAATCGGCCCTGGACGACGACCTGGGGATCATCCGGGCGGCTCTGGGCGAGGCGTTTTTCGAACGGGCCCGCCATGTCCCGGCGCCCGTGGACCTGGTAAAACGCCTGGAAGGGCTGGCTGTCCGTCTGGCTGCCCGGGCCGGGGAGATCGGGCTAACGGCCGAGGATGTCGTCCTTTTGCAGGAGGTGCGCCGCCTGCGGGAGCGGGATCTGCGCCACATGCTGGCGGCGTATCCCGAATCGGCCCGCAAGCTGGCCGAACGCACGGGCAAGATCGTGCAGCCCTTTACGGTGGAAGGCGATGCCGTCCGGGTGCCGCCGCAGACGTATGCCCCGTTTGTCTCTTCCTTGGTGCATGTCTTTCGCAATGCCGTGGTCCACGGTATCGAGGCGCCGGATTTCCGCCTGGACGCCGGCAAGCCCGAGGCCGGACGCCTGGCCTGCCGGGTGACGGATCTGGGCGACAGGGTGCGGATCGTGGTGGAGGACGACGGCCGGGGCATCGGCGTCCGGGCCGTGCAGGACAAGGCCAGGGAGATGGGCGTCAAACCCGCGGGGGATGCGACGGATTTGGACCTGGTGTTTGAACGCGGCATGACCACGCAACCAACCGCCGACCCGCTCTCGGGCCGGGGGGTCGGCCTGTTCGCCGTCAGGGAACAGCTGACGCGCCTCGGGGGCACGGCGCAGGTCGTCTCGGTCCCGGGCCAGGGGACGATATTCACCTTCACGTTGCCCAAATATTCCTCTTCCGCAGAGGCGGAGGCATAAACCCCGCCAGGACAAACCGCGCCCCCGGGTCTCTGGCGGCGGCGCCTGCCCGCTCCGGGCGGCCCCGGGGCGGATGGCGGTGGGTGTGAAACGGTGGTCTTGACCGTGGCTCCGGTGCGTGGCAGTCCCGTCCCATGCCATTCACTGCCCTGTCTCTGGATCATCTGGTGCTGACCGTGGCCGACGTGGATCGCGCCTGCGCGTTCTATACCCGGGTCATGGGCATGCGCCGCCTGGGTTTCGGCCCGGACGGGAGTCGCGTGGCCCTGGCCTTCGGCCGCCAGAAAATCAATCTGCATCCCCACGGCGGGGAATTCTCACCCCATGCCCGGCGTCCCGAACCCGGCAGCGCCGACCTGTGCTTCGTGATTCGGGGCCCCCTGGAAGCGGCCATGGCCCATGTGCGCGCCTGCGGCGTGGCGATCGAGGCCGGGCCGGCGCCCCGCACGGGGGCCTGCGGTCCCCTGCGGTCGTTCTATGTGCGCGATCCCGACGGCAACCTGATCGAGCTTGCGGTTCCGGGGGAATGAGCGGGGGGCTGATCCTGAGAGCCTCAGGAAGACGCAGCAAAAAAGAAGGGGTTGCAGCCATTTCGCTGCAACCCCTGAAAAGATGGTGCCGAAGGGGAGACTCGAACTCCCACGGCCTTGCGACCACTAGACCCTGAACCTAGCGTGTCTACCAATTCCACCACTTCGGCCCGAGCAGTGGTATCTAGCCGAACCCCAAAGGCTTGGCAAGCGGATAATGCCGGGTCCGGGAAATTTTTCTTCAACGCGGCGTGCGCTCGGGCATATCCCTTCGGAAAAGCCCGCCGTCGCCGAACAGGGACGCCCCCGGCGACGCAGCCCGCGTCCCTTGGGTAACGGGCCGGGTCGGCCCGCGAATCGGGGGCGGCGACTTGACCGGAAGGCCAGGGCATGTTTTCCAGTGCTTTGAAGGCGAGGCCAGCGCGTGGCGTCCGCCCTCCAAGCCCCATCGAATTCAACGTGGAGTCGACCGGTGCCGGACAATCGCCTCTATTCCATCGCGGCCGTGGCCCGCCAGCTGGATGTCCCGGAATCCACCCTGCATTATTGGAAAAACCGCTTCCGCGACCATCTGCCGTGCCTTGGCGAGGGCCGGGGACGCCGCTTCCGGCCCGAGGCCCTGGAGATCTTCCGGGCCATTGCCCAGGGGCTGGGGCGGGGCCTGTCCGTGGACGAGGTCAAGGTGGATCTGGCCGACCGGTTCCCGGTCAATGTCTCCCCGGCCCGTTCCCCGGCCGGGGCCAGGACCGGGCCTGTGGCCGCAGCCGCCTCGGGGATCGGCCTGGAGGAGGTGGCGGCGGTGTTCGGGCGGGAGATGGCCAAGGTGCTGTCGGCCTTTTTGCGGGAGCGGCCGAACCCGGAGGCGGCCCTTCCGGGCGGGCCCGGGCCGGAGGTGGCGGGTGAGATCGAGGCCCTGCGGGAAAAAAATCAGGCCCTTGAATCCAAGCTTGGCGTGCTCGAATCCGAGCTCATGCGCCTGCGCAAGGACGGGCGGGAGCTCGAAAAATATCTGGTGGACAAAATCAAGGCCGCGTTTTCGGCCAAGGCCTGAGGCCGCGTCCCGGGCTGCCTGGGACCGCGCGCCCTGAGCGCGTGCCTATTTCCCCCCCGCCCCGGCCTCCTCGAAGACGCATCCCCCGGCGATGGCGATTTCGGCCAGAATGGCCTCGGCCGCAGCCAGGGGGTCCGCCGCCCGGGTGATGGGCCGCCCCACAACCAGATGGTCCGCCCCGGCCCGGATGGCCTCGGCGGCGGTCACGGCCCGGCGCTGGTCGTCCTGCGTGGCGCCTGTCGGCCGGATGCCCGGGGTGACGATCAGAAAATCATCGCCCAACTCCCGCCGCAGAAGCGCCGCCTCGCGACCCGAGCACACCACCCCGTCCGCGCCGTTTTCCAAGGCGTCGCGGGCCCTGGTCAGCACCAGATTTCCCACCCAGTCCTCGCCCGCTTCCGGGCTGCCCACGCCGACCACCTCGCCGCCGGACATCATGTTGCGGGCCAGGGCCGGATCGTGGCTGGTGAGCACGGTCACGGCCAAAAGCCGGGCCGCACCCTTGCTCTTCGCCGCCGCGTCGATGACCCCCGGGGCGGCATGGGCCGTGAAAAGCGATATGTCGTGATCGCCGAGCCTGGCCACGGCGCGTTTCACCGTCTCCGGGATGTCGTGGAATTTGAGATCCAGCATGACCTTGCGGCCCATGGCGGCCAGCCTGTCCGGCGCCGTAAACCCGGCGGCCAGAAACAGCTCCAGGCCCACCTTGTAGAAGTCCACCTTCTCGCCGAGACGCTCGGCCAGGGAAATCGCCGCCTGGGCATCGGGCATGTCCAGGGCCACAATGATCCGCTGGGCCAGGGGAATGGTTTTCTTCATGATGCCTCCATTGCGACAACTAGCCCGAAACGTGGGCGTTGTCATCAGGGACGGGGATTTTGCCGCCTCCTCCGGCCAGATGGCGGCCTGGGGCTGCGGGTTGTCGTCATGAAATGTCGGCAAAGCCGTGATATGCCGTGGCGCACGGAGGGCCGCGCCGGGGACGACCCGGTGTTCTCAATAAATAGTGTGTGAAATCATGTTGTTGTGTGGTCTGGAAAATGCGAAATCGGTTGGCACGTTCCTGGCTTCTCAAAAAGGGGGGCGGGCTGGCCGGGCGTTTCGGCCGCCTGGCGCATGCTCAGGGTTGTGCGGAGGCCGCCTGCGCGTATGGTTTGCAGGAGCGCGTCCGCATTGACAGCACACCCCCCTTCACCTAGTACAGAAGTGGTGCAAAAGGCTTTTTCAGGCGTCGTGGAGGAGTGTTCGCCTCATCGTGGCGCAGAGGAGACGGCATGAAAAACAGCATCTCTTTCTTTCTCGTCCTGGGTCTTGTTGTCGTCGCCGGGAGCGCCCACGCCTTCTCCTTTTCCGAAGAGGCGCAAAAGGACGCCCGGGAGGGACAGGCCAAGGCCGCCCAGATGTACGCCAACATGTCCACCCCCTGCCGGGAGAGCCTGCGAGGGAAAAAGATCGCCGTGCTCATTGCCGAGCGCCATTCCGGAAAGCTGCAAACCGGCGGCGGCCACGGCCTGCTGCACCAGGAATTCAACCGGCAGTTGGCGGCCATGGGACTCAACACCGTGTCCCAGTCCCAGATCAACTCCCAGATCGCGGCGGCGGAGATGCGGGCCATCTTGAACAACGACCCCGACGCCGCCATCGCCGCCTCGGGCCGCATGGGGGCCTCGTTCTTCTTAAACGGCATCATCAGCAGCCGAAGCGGCAAGAACATGATGGTCAACGCCAACGAAGTGGCCGTGACCATCCTGCTCACCCTTACCGACGGTCGGGGCCGGGTGATCTCGAGCCAGACCATCAGCGCCGAGTCCTGGGCCGGGCAGGACGTGTTGGGCGTGGCCCTGGAACTGGTCCGGGACAGCGCGGGTCCGGCCGTGGCCCAGTTGTATGCCGACTACTGCTCCCGTGCGGGCAGATAACGACGAGGATGACCCCATGAAGCGATTGAGCGGAACAAAGGCCCTGGTGGCGCTTATCATGGCCGTTTTTGCCGGATGCGCCTGGCTTGGCGTCCTGCCCGCCCCGGTTGCGGCGGCGAACAAGGCCGCCAAAAAGCCCCTGGAGATCCAGGCCGCCCCGGCCGCCGAGGAAAAAGACGCCTTCATCGTGATCACCGCCGAGGGGCTGGCCGACCCCAACGCCGACGCCTACAAGCGCGACAAGGCGCTGATGATCGAGGATCTGCGGCGCGACGCCAAGTCCCAGATCCTGGAGAAGGCCGTGGGGGCCTACGTGGAGACCTCCACCCTGGTCGAGAACTACACCCTTATCAGCGACCGGGTGCTGTCGCGCTCCCAGGGGCTCATCAAGCGGGTCATCAAGGAATCCGAGCCCTGGATCGGCGAGGACGGGTTCGCCCACATGCTCATGAAGGCCGAGGTGTCGGTGGTTCCCATCACCGAGGCCCTGGCCGAGATGTCCCGGGGGGAGCGGGTGGCGCTGCTCAAGGAATACGGCAACCCGCGGGTGTCCGTGGCCATCTTCATCCGCGACGCCGAGCGCGGCCCGGAGGTGGTGACCGAGCGTTCGGAGATCGCCGAAAACGTGCTCAAGGAACACATCAAAAGCTTCGGCTACCGGGTGTGGTCCGATGAACACGTGGACCAGCTCAAGGCCCGGTTTGAGAAAAAGACCGACGGCGACGCCGTGGAGGCCACGCTGACGGCCCAGGCCCCCAAGGCGGCGGACTTCTCCATCATGGGCGAGGCCAAGTTCAAGACCGTCAGCGCCAGGCTTCCGGCCTCGGGGCTGACCGTGACCAAGTACGTGCTCACCTCCTGGAGCGTCAAATGCATGGACAACCACACGGGTGAGGAGATCTATTTCAACAACCAGGTGCCCAAGAAGCAGAGTTGGGCCGACGAGGACCAGGCCATCGAGGAGATCGGGCGGTTGATCGGCGGCGAGTTCTCCCGGGAGTTTTTCGAAGAGCACTTGCAGGCCCCGTCCAAGATGTTCCAGTTGGAGGTGGCGGGTCTGCCCAGCTACGACCTGGGGCAGCTTTTGCGCAAGGAGTTCATCGGGCTTCGGCCGGTGCTCAACATCGATTTCCGGGAGTTCGACAAGACCGGGCTGTCGCTTTACGAGGTGGAATTCACCGGTTCCCGGGGCAACTTCAACGATCTTCTGGTCAGCGCCATCATCGAGCCTTTGAATCAGAAGGTGGGCCAGGGGGCCTTTTCCCTGGAGTCGGCCAAGGGCAACGTGGTGCGCCTGAAGTATGCCGCGTCGCTCGACGCGGCGGCCCTGACGGAGAAGCTCAACACCGTGGCCCCCTCCGGCATGATCACGGCCGCCCCGGCCCGCTTGAAGGAGATCATTCAGTCCGAGGAGACGAAGCAGAAGCTGGCCGAGGCGTCGCCGGAGATCGTCAAAAAGCTTTCCGAGGAGCCGCAGCCGGGCGGCACGACGGGGCTGGACGCGGTGAAGAATTTCTAAGCCCCAAGGCGCTGCATGGCGCGGCGTGCCGGGCAGGGTGAGGCGGGCATGCGCCTGGCGGCGACCCAGGTGCGGTGGACGAGGGAGGTCGGGTCGCCGGGAGCGGGCGTCGGCGCGGGAGAGGGAGGCGGATGGGGCGGGAGCATTCTCGAAACCAGGAAAACCGGAGGAGGTAGGGAAAATGAGGGGCAGAGTTTCCGTGTTGGCGGTGGTCGTGCTGGCGTTGGTCATGGTCTCGGGCTGCAAGTCGTCGTCCAGGCGGGCCAATGAGATCGCCGACCAGACCATGTACCAACCCATCGCCTATTCGGACAAACCCGGGCCGGTGGTGGTGGTCATCCCCGGCGAAATCAAGAGCGCCAACGCCACCTATACCCAGAAGATCGGGGCCAACAACATCGCCGACTATGCCGAGCTGGAACTGGGGCAGGCCAAATTTCAGGTGCTCGAACGCTCGGACCTGGGCCCCATGCTCCAGGAGTTGGAGATCGCGGCCAACCTGGGCGACGCCACCCAGCTCAAAAAGTTCAAGAAGGGCAAGTTTCAGGCCACCAACTGGCTGGTGCGCTTCGACATCCTCAAGGCCGAACCCGTGGCCGAGGTCAAGACCAGCTTCGACGGGGCCTGGCTGGGGGCCATCGCCGGCTCCGCCGTGGGCTCGGCCACCGATAGCTGGGCGGCCGGAGTGGCCACCGGCGCGGCCGTGGGCTCCATCCACGCCCACGACGCCACGGGCATCTGGATCATCGGCATGCGCTACAAGATTCTCGACGCCAACACCGGCGAACAAAAGGGCACGGGCTATTTCGAGGACAAGATGGAGATGGGCTCTTCCGGCGGCGGGGCTCTGGGCATTTCGCGCTCCGAGGCCAAGCAGGTGACCCTGGACACCATGACCCAGCGTTTGGTGCAAAAGTGCGTCCAGGATCTGGACAAGATGAAGTAGGGACGGAGTTTCGGCGCAACGCGTAAAAAATCAAAGGAGAAAGCACCATGAAAACCCGCATGGCGTACGTTTTCATCGCACTCATGTGCCTGTCCATGCTCGCCGTGGGATGTAAAAAGCAGGTGGAGGAACCCTATCCCGCCTACACCGCCCAGCAGTACTACGACATGGGCATGCAGGCCTTTACTGCCGAGGATTTCGTGCAGGCCACCCAGCTTTTCGAGGCCGCCGTGAGCATGTCGCCGTCCATGGCCGACGCCCACTATTATCTTGGCCTGTGCTACATGAAGCAGAACATGATGCGCCGGGCCGAGGACTCCCTGGTCGCCGCCCTGCGTTACAATCCGGGTCTTTTGCTCGCCCGGGAGGCCCTGGGCATCCTTTTCTACACCAAAGGCGACTACTTCCAGGCCAGGCGCGAACTGGAACAGTGCCGGGCCATGTATTCCACCAATCCCCAGGTCTACTACTATCTGGGCAACATCTATCTGGCCGAGGGCAACTGCCCGGCGGCGCTGGCCATGTTCACCCGGGCCCTGGAGCTCGATCCCGCCTCCCTCCCGGCCAGGCAGGGATATGACGAGGCCAAGCGTTCCTGCGGCAAGGGACCGGCCAAGCCCGCGCCCCAGCCCAGGATTGAAAAGTCCTTCAAGGGCGGCGGCAAGGCCATCGATCCCAGCGAGTTCTAACCCGCGCTTCGGCATCCCCGTCTCCGGGAGGCGTCGCCTGCAAGCGGCGTCCCCCGGGGGAGGGAGGCCCGGGCCCGGCGATGGTTGGGCGTGACGGCAGCAGGGGGGCGGCTTCCCCGAACGACGGGCGGACGACATGCGGTCAGCGGCGGGGATTCCCCCGGGCGGAGGCGGCTATGGATGCGAGAACATGGGCATGCGCCCTGGCGCTGGCGGCGGGATGTCTGCTTGGGCCGCTCCCGGACGCAACCCTGCGGGCCGAGGACGGCGCACAGGCCCCGGGCGGCAACGCCGCGCTCATGGAGCGCTGGGGCGCAGAGCGTCGCCTGATCCGCGACGAGGTGCTCGACCACCTGCGCAGCCAGGGCCGGTTGCCTGCCGACGGCACGGTGACCTTCACGGCGAAGGCCGCGCCGGACCCCGACCGTCATGACCATCTGCGGATTTCCGTCGAGTCCCTGGAGATTTTTCCGTCATCCGGGACGCCCGACGCCGGGACGCCCGACGCGGACGACCCGGCCCGGGACATGGCCCGGGCCTTCGCCCCGCTGGACATTTCCCGGCATGTTGCGCTGGAAGGGCTGGATGTGCCCGTGGGCGGGACCGTGCGGGAGACCGTGACCATGAAAGAGGGCAGGCCGGTTTTTGCCGACCCCCCTGCCGAACAAGGCAAGTGAGGACACCCATGAAACGTAACGCCTCTTTCTCCCTGTTCTGGGCCGTTTTTTTGGCCGCGTGGCTCGTGCCCGCCCTGGCTTTGGCCGGAAACAGGCAGCTTATGACCGAAAAAATGGCCGAGCAGGACATGAAGCGGGCCATCATGGAGTCGGTCATCGGCTACAAGGTCAAAAGCGAAAGCCGCCTGGGGCTGACCGAAGATCCCAGCTACAAGGTCGAGACCAAGGCCGCGGCGGTGATCAAGGGCATCAAGGTCGACAAGATGATCTACGACAAGGAAAAGGACATCGCCCTGTGCTTCGGGCACATCGACCTGGGCGACGTGGTCAATGTGGTGGGCGAGTTGGTGCGCTTTAAGGGCGTCACGGTGGAGGGCTTCGGGTTCGGGACCATGACCGAGGCCGCCCGGCCGCCGCTGATGGCCCTGCGGGCCGCGACGCTCGACGCCTACAACCAGATGGCTGCCCTTTTGGTGGGCGAGAAGATCTTAAGCAAGAGCAAGATGGAAAACTTCCTTTTGACCGATGACATCAACCGGTCCAAGGTCTGCGCCGCCATTTTCGGGGCCTACATCCCCAACCCCGGCGTCAACAGTCCCAACCGGGGCTGGGGCTGGGACGAATCCGGCAACGCCTTCGTCAAGCTCGAACTCGACCCGCGAAAGGTGCAGGACATCCTGGGCAACCTCATCATCTACAAGGGGGCGGAGATCCTGGAGGTCACGGGGAGGGGCTCCCAGACCGACGACCTGACGCCCTTGCAGGAAGGGTCCGGGGCGGCCAGCATGATCCGCGATTCCGGGTCCAAGACCAAGTACATGAACCTCGACGTGCCCACGGCCCCGGCCCCAGGTACGCCGGACAACACCCAGACGGGCGCCGGACAGGCCCAGTAGCCTTCAATAAAGGCGCAACACGACATGCATGCCATGAAAAAAATCCTTTCGGTCCTGGCCGTGTCGGCCCTGATGGGCCTGCCGGTTCCGGCTTCAGCCCAGACCGGCCCGGGGACCGGGCAACCGGCCCCTGCCGTTCAGCCGGGCCAGCCGGGCCAGGGCGCGGTGGTGGGCGGCAACAAGGCGCTGATGGACGAATGGGCGGCCAGCCGCCGCCAGGTGCGGGACAAGGTGCTGGAACGTCTGAAGGAGCAGGGCAAGGTTCCCCGGGACGGGGCCATCGAGTTCGAGGCCCGGTTCAAACCGGACCCCAAGGATCCGTCCAAGCTTTTCGTGGCTGTGGACGCCGTGCGGGTGACGCCGCTACCCCCCTCCAAGGCCCCGGGCAGGCCCGAGCATGTGCAGGGGGCGGCCGGAACCCAGGCCATCGATCTGGCCCTGGCCCCCGTGGCCGTCCCTGGCCGGGCGGAGTTGGCCACCTTGAACATCCCCATGGCCGCCCCTTTCAAGGAAACGGTGACCATCCGGGACGGGCGCGTGGAGGAGACCCCGGCCTTTGCCCCGCCCCCTGCCCCGGCAGGGATTCAGGGCGGCGACGCGGCAGGGAACCCCGGGGCGGACGGGGGCGTGTGGGGAGAGGTGCAGCGGGTTTGGAAACGGATCGTGGGCTTTTTCGGCCCCTAGGGCCGGGCAGCACAAGGAGCGATATCATGAAAAAAGCGGGAATTCTGGCCATGGCGGTGATCCTGGCGTTCGCGGCCCAGGCGGCCCTGGCCGGGAACAAGCAGCTCATGAGCGAAAAAATGGCCGAGCAGGACCTCAAGCGCAACATCGTGGAGGCGGTCATCGGCTACAAGGTGAAAAGCGAGAGCCGCCTGGGACTGACCGAAGACCCCAGCTACAAGGCCGAGACCAAGGCCGCGGCGGTCATCAAGGGCATCAAAGTCGACAAGATGATCTACGACAAGGAAAAGGACATCGCCCTGTGCTTCGGTCACATTGAGCTGGGCGACGTGGTCAACGTGGTGGGGGATCTGGTGCGTTTCAAGGGCGTCACGGTGGAGGGCTTCGGCTTCGGGACCATGACCGAGGCCGCCCGTCCGCCGCTGATGGCCCTGCGGGCGGCCCTGGTCAACGCCCACGACGAACTGGCCAAGCTTTTGGTGGGGGAGAAGATCTTAAGCCAAAGCACCATGGAGAATTTCATCCTGACCAAGGACGTCAACCGCTCCAAGGTCTGCGCCGCCATCTTCGGGGCCTACGTGCCAAACCCGGGCCTGAGCAGCCCCAACCGGGGCTGGGGCTGGGACGAGTCCGGCAACGCCTTCGTCAAGCTTGAGGTGGACGCCCGCAAGGTGCGCGACGTGCTGGGCAACCTCATCATCTACAAGGGCCCCAACATCCTTGAGGTCACCGGTCGCGGCTCCCAGACCGACGAACTGTCGGACAATCCCGGCGGCATGGTCCGGGATTCGGGCTCGAAGACCAAATACATGTCCATCGACGCGCCCACGGCCCCGGCCCAATAGGGGCGCGGCCATCGCCTGGAGAAAAGCGGGCCGACCGGACATGCGCCGGGCGGCCCGTCATATTTTGGTGAACAGCACCGCGTGCTTGAAGCGCCTGGCCGGATCCCCGGGCGGGGTCAGCAGGGTCGGGCTGAAGTCCGCCAGCCGACGTGCGGCGTAGTCCAGCAGGTGGAAACGGCCGTCATGCACGAACTCGTCGCCGTAGCGGGCGGCCAGGGAGCGAGGATCGCCGCCGGTCAGGTCGGCCAGGGGATAGATGGGGCGCAGGGTGAAGACCATGCGTTCCCGGCAGTGGTCTGCGGCCGCGTCCAGCACCGCGTCCAGGCGGCCCTTGACGATGGTCCCCCGGCCGATGAAGTCGATGACCAGCACCAGGTCGTAGCGCGCCTGCGGCCGGGAGTCGGTGAAGTCGGCCACCTGGAAGCGCACGTTGTCATACCCCTGCATGGCGGCCAGAAGCGCGGCCCCCTCCACCACCAGGGGGTCCACGTCGAACCCGGTCACGCTCACCGCGCCGCCCCGGGCGGCCATGAAGGAAAAATACCCAAGGTTGCAGCCCAGGTCGCACACGGTCTTGCCCGCGAAGCTTACCCCGGGGAGATAGTCCGAAAGGCCGTCCTCCCCCAGTCCCGAGCCCTCGGCCAAAAGCACGCCCGAGGCGTCGCGTACGGGCCGCCACACCGTGCCCTGGGGAAGGCGTTGCAAGATGTCGCGCAGCCGCTGGGTCTCGTCCATGGGGGTCGCCTCGTGGAGCCGGATGTGGGGTCGGTGCGCCGCCGCCCCGGTGTTCGGCGGAAAAAAGGGCTGCCGTGGGCCGGGCGCGCCGTCCGATTGGACAGCATAGCCCGTTGGCCGAAAAAACCAAAGGCAAGAGTTGTCACGGCGTCGCCTTGCCGGGGGGGGGCGTGGCCGCACGGCCTGCCGGGCCGGGAGGTGGGCGCGCCCTGGCCGGGAGGCGGGAGTTGTCAAAACCGGCCCGCTTGGGTAAGAGCGGTCACCCCGGCATGACGCGCGCGGCGAACCGCACGCCCCCTCCAACCGTAAAAACCGGCTGCACGCGCAATCCCTATGGTATTTAGCTCCGCTGCGTTTTTGTTTTATTTCCTGCCCCTGGTCCTGGCCAGCTACTTTTTGCTGGTTTCTTTCGGCCGGGCCCGCAACTGGCTGCTTTTGGCGGCCAGCCTGTTCTTCTATGCCTGGGGCGAGGGCGAGTATGTGGCCATCATGCTCTTGTCCATTGCGGCCAACTACCTTTTCGGCATCTGGGTCTACAGGGAGCACCAGCGTTCCGAGTCCAAACTGCCGATCTCCTGCGCCATCGGTTTCAACATCGTCCTTTTGATCATCTTCAAATATACCAACTTCATCGTGGACAACGTCAACGGCTTCACGGCCGGACTGGGCATCGACCCCATCGTCATCGGCAAGGTGCACCTGCCCATCGGCATCTCCTTTTTCACCTTCCACTGCATCTCCTACATCATGGACATCTACCGCAGGCAGACCCCGCCCCAGATGTCCCTGCCCAATACGGCCCTGTACATCTCGCTTTTCCCCCAGCTCGTGGCCGGTCCCATCGTCCGCTACAAGGACATCGCCGGACAGCTCCTAAGCCGCCATGTGGACATGGCCCGCTTCTCCAGGGGCATCAACCGCTTCGTGGCCGGACTCGGCAAGAAGGTGCTGTTGGCCAACGTGGTGGCCATGCCTGCGGACAAGATCTTCAGCATCCCCCCGGACCAGCTCACGGCCCCCGTGGCCTGGCTGGGCATCCTGTGCTATACGCTTCAGATTTATTTCGATTTCTCGGGGTATTCGGACATGGCCATCGGGCTGGCCAACATGTTCGGGTTCAAATTCATGGAGAACTTCAACTATCCTTACATCTCCCGGTCCGTGCGCGAGTTCTGGCGGCGCTGGCACATCTCCCTGTCCACCTGGTTTCGGGACTATCTGTACATCCCCCTGGGGGGGAACCGATGCAGTCCCGTCCGGGTGCGCCTGAATCTGGTGCTCGTGTTTTTTCTGACCGGCCTGTGGCACGGGGCCAGTTGGAGCTTCATCGTCTGGGGCCTTTTCCATGGCGCCTTTCTGGTGGCCGAGCGGGGGCGGTTCGGGAAGTTTCTGGACGAGGGGTCCGGGGTGCTCGCCCATGTCTACACCATCCTGGTGTTCATGGTGGGCTGGGTCTTTTTCCGGGCCGCCGACCTGTCCACGGCCCTGGCCTACATCCAGGCCATGGCCGGATTCGGAACCGGATCGGGACTGGAATGGCATGTGGGGCTTTTTGTGAACCCCAAGGTCATTTTGGCGCTGTGCGTCGGGGTTGTGGGCTCCATGCCCATCATTCCCCGGATCAAGGCCTGGCGGGAGAAGCTCGCGGCCAACCGCCGCACGGCGGGTCTGGACAACGGCCTGGAGGCCGTGGTGAGTCTGGCGGCGACCCCGGCCATTTTCATCCTGTGCGTCATGTCCCTGGCCAGCGGCACCCACAACCCGTTTATTTATTTTCAATTCTAGCCATGGCCGGAATCGTGGCGAAACACACAAGCTTGATGCGGCCCGGGACGCCTCACGAACTCCGTGAGTCAGCCCCCCGCGCCATCCGCGAACAGCGCCCATGACCGTACTGCCCGTCTCCCGGCCCGCCTGGGCCATCCACCTGCTCGGGACCGCCGTCTTTGCCTGCCTGATCTGCCTGCCCCTCTTCGACGCCGTGTTTCATGCGGCCCCCGAGGTCAACGTCATGGAGGCCGGTCCCGGGGCCTCGCCTTTTGACGGCCACGGCCCGGCCGGGGTGCTGCGGGCCTTCAACATCCTGCGCGGCGGCTATCTGGAGAAGGCCTTCGGGTTTCGCAAGCTTTTGGTCAAATACGAAAACTACCTCAATTATTGTCTGCTGGACTCCTCCACGGCGGACCTCTCCGTGGTGGCCGGTCCCGGGGGCTGGCTTTTTTTGGCCAAGGAAAACCCCACGCTGAACACGGTGGAGGATTACCGGGGCACGCGGCTTTTCACCCCGCAGGAGCTGGCGGCCTGGACGGCGGAATTCACGGCCCGGCGGGACTGGCTGGCCCAGCGCGACATCCCCTATCTGGTGGTCGTGGCCCCCAACAAGCAGACCATCTATCCCGAAAAGCTGCCCGCCCGGTACAACCGGGTGAGCCCGGCGACCCGTACGGACCAGCTCATCGCCGCCTTGGCCGGGGCGGGGGTGGCCGTGGCGGATCTGCGGCCGGTCCTTCTCGACCTCAAAAAGTCCGCCCAGGCCTATTACCGCACGGACAGCCATTGGACCCCGGTGGGGGCCCGGGCGGCCGCCGGGGACATCCTGGCGGCGCTGGCGAAATATTTTCCCGGCCTGGGCACGGCGTCCCAGACGGACCTCCAGGTGATCCCCGCGCCCGGCGTGGGCGGCGATCTGGCGGCCATGCTGGGCCTTGGCGACTGCTTCGTGGAGGACAAGTTCTCCCTGGCGCCCAAGGACGGCTTTCGGGCCGTGCCCGCGGACGCCTCGGGGCTCGCCGGACCCAGGGACATAGGCCCCGCCGACGCCTTCGAGCGGCCGGACTCCGGCCTGCCCCGGGCCGTGATCTTCCGGGATTCCTTCGGCCAGGATCTGATTCCCTTTTTGTCCGAACACTTCTCCCGGTCGGTCTACCAGTGGCCGTTCCCCTCCACGGCGAAGGAGCCGCGCCGCTTTGACCGGGAGCTGATCCTGGCCGAGAAGCCGGACGTGGTGGTGGACGAGATCGTGGAGCGGTATTTCACCGTGCCCCTTGCAGCCTCGCGCTGACGAACCGGCCGCGTCCGCGCCCGCATCGGGGGATGGACATGGACCCTGCCTCGCACCTGCGGGCCTTCGTGGCCCTGCCCCTGCCTGAGAACATAAAGGCCGCCCTGGCCGGGCTTCTGCCCGCCCTGCACCGGGCCGCCCCGGCCAGGCTTGCCGCCATTCGCCCCGAGACCTGGCATCTGACGCTCAAATTTTTGGGCGACGTTCCCCTGGAAGGCCCCACGGGCATCCCGGCCCTGGCGGCGGCTCTGGCCGACGTGGCCTTTGCGCCCTTCGACCTGTCGCCCGGGGGCGGCGTGTTTTTCCCGAATCCGGCCCGGCCCCGGGTGGTCGCCGTGGGGCTGGCCGCCGGGGGCCCGGCCTGCCGGGAACTGGCCGGAGACGTGGAAGCCGCCCTGGCCGCCCTGGGCTTTCCCCGCCAGCCCCGGGCCTTTACCCCGCATCTGACCGTGGCCCGGATAAAGGACGCCCCGGCCCGGAGAAAGCAAGCCCCTGGCCGGGGCGACTGGCGCGGCGTGGCCGAGCAGCTGGCCGGGGCCGTATGGCCAACGTGCCGCATGGACCGGTTCGTGCTGTACCAAAGCGTGCTGGGCCCCGGGGGGGCGCGACATGAGGCCCTGCGGGAATTTTCGGCCCGCAGGGACGGGCGGGCGTAACGCGCGGGGCGACCCGGACAGGGCGTTCCCGGCCCGCAGGGGCGGGCCGATGGGGAGGCGGGGCGACTGAAGCGGGGGC
>NZ_JAZHDB010000036.1:0-6897 GCF_036584575.1 Desulfolutivibrio sp. | reverse complement strand
CCCCCTCCCCAGTTCCCATTTCCCGCCAAGGAGCCTCCCATGCCTTTCCTCCCCTCCCGCCTGTTCGGCATCATCGGGCATCCGCTCGGGCATAGCTTAAGTCCTTTACTGCACAATTGGGGTTTCGGGCATTTCGGGCTGCCCGGGGTGTACATGGCCTGGCCGGTTGCGGCGGGCCGGGTGGCGGATTTTATGACGGCGGTGCGGGTGCTGGGGATTGAGGGCGTCTCGGTGACGATCCCGCACAAGGCGGCGGTGATGGCGTTCGTGGACGAGGTGACGGACCGGGCCCGGGCGGTGGGCGCGGTGAACACGCTTTTTTGGCGGGGCGGGAGGTTGTGCGGCGAGAACACGGACGTGGCCGGGTTTGTCGCGCCGCTTCGCGGGATGGGCGATCTGCCGGGCACGGCGCTGGTTGTGGGCGGCGGCGGCGCGGCCAGGGCGGCGGTGGCGGGGCTAAAGGAGCTTGGCCTGACGGAGATTTTGATGACCAATCGCACGGCGGCCAAGGCCGAGACCCTGGCCCGGGATTTCGGGGTGGGCTGCGTGGCCTGGGAGACCCGGGCGGAGCGGGCCGGGGGGCTTGTGGTCAACGCCACGCCCTTGGGGATGCTCGGGAAAAACGAGGGCCTGTCGCCCATGCCCACGGGGAGCGTGGGAGCCGGGGCCGTGGCCTATGATCTGGTGTACAATCCGCATGAGACGGTCTTTTTGCGGGATGCGGCGGCGGCCGGGGCCAGGACGGTTACGGGACTTGAAATGTTTTTCGGGCAGGCGGTGGAGCAGTTTAGGCTGTGGACCGGGTTAGAGCTGCCGCGCCAGGAGGGCATGGCGCTTTTGCGTGCCGCCCTGTATGGGGAAGGGGACGGGGCGTAACAGAAAAAGCGTGGGGGAGACGGCATGGGCGGGGAGCGGGCGGTCAAACGGTGCGTGCTTGTGGTGCTGGATGGGCTGGGGGACCGGTCCCACGCCTGTTTCGGCCACAGGACGCCGCTTGAGGCGGCCGATACCCCCAACCTGGACCGGCTGGCGGCGCTTGGCTGCAACGGCCTGTACCACGCCGGGCATCTGGGGCAGGCGCTGCCGAGCGAAAACGCCCATTTCGCCATGTTCGGCTACCAGGCGAGCGAGTTCCCCGGCCGGGGGCCGCTTGAGGCCCTGGGGGCGGGGATTGCCGTTTCGCCTGACGAAGTGGCGGCCCTGGCCCATTTTTCCAGCGTGGCCGAGCAGGACGGCGGCCTGTATCTTTTTCGCGACAAACCTGAGGCCGTGACCGAGGCCGAGGCCCTGGAGCTTTTTGCGGCCGTGGCCGGGTTCGAGAGCCGGGGGGTGCATTTCCGGCTGGTCCGGGACCGGGGGCTTTTCGGAATACTTGTGCTGTCCGGGGGCTCGGGGGACGCGGTGGGGCCGGACTTCACGGACACCAACCCCATGGTGGACGGCCTGCCCATCCCCGAGGTGCTGCCCCTGTGCGGCGCGGACCTGGCCAGCGGGAACGCAGCCAAGGCCCTCAAGGACTATCTGCTGCACGCCTACGCGGCGCTCTCGGAACACCCGGTCAATGCCCACCGCGCGGCAAGGGGCCTGTGCCCGGTCAACGCCGTGGTCACCCAGCGCCCGGGGCGGCCGGGCAGACCGGAGCCTTTTTTGGCGCGCCACGGCCTTCGCGCCCTGTCCGTGGCCTCGGGCGTCATCTACCACGGCCTGTGCGCCTACCTGGGCATGGACGTCCACAAATGCAGGGACACGGCCAACCCCGGCGCGGATCTGGCCGAGAGGCTGCGGCTGGCCCGGGGAGCGCTTGATCGTTACGACTTCATCCATGTGCATACCAAGGCCCCGGACGTGGCCGCCCACACCAAGTCGCCGCAGAAAAAACGCCAGGTCATCGAGTCCTTGGACGAGGGCCTGGGGCAGGCCATGGTCGCCTTTCTCGACGACCCGGGGGTTATCCTGGCGGTCACGGCCGACCATTCCACGCCCTCTGCCGGGCCGCTTATCCACTGCGGCGAACCCGTGCCCCTGGTGGTGTGCGGCCCCGGGGTGCGCCGGGACGCGGTGACGCATTTTGACGAGGTGGCGGCTGCGGGCGGGGCGCTGGGGCATCCGCGCGGCACGGAGCTCATGCGGGTCTTGCAAAACGCCATGGACCGGGCGAAATTGGCAGGCATCCGGGAGACCCCGGAGCATCGCGATTTCTGGCCCGCCCCCTGCCGTCCATTTTTCCTGCGTGAACTGCATCGGAGGTGAACCATGCATGAGGTAGGGGTCATCCACGGCCGTTTCCAGGTGCTGCACAACGACCATCTGGCCTATCTCTTGGACGGGGCCAAACGCTGTCGGCATCTGGTGGTGGGCATCACCAATCCCGATCCGTTTCTGACCGCGCCGGACCCAAGCGACCCTTCACGGTCGGCGCCGGAAAACAATCCCCTGACCTATTATCAGCGGCAACGGCTGGTGCGGGCCGTCCTGCTGGAGGCCTTCACGGACAACGGCTGCGATCCCGAGAGCTTCACCGTCGTGCCCCTGCCCATCAACCTCCCGGAGCTGTACCGGTATTATGTCCCCATGGACGCGGTGTTTTTTTTGTCCATCTACGACGACTGGGGCCGTCGCAAGCGGGAGCTTTTTACGTCGCTGGGGCTTGTCGTGGAGGTCATGCGCGAGGTGTCGCCCTGGCAGAAGGGGCTCAGCGCCACGGAGGTGCGCCAGCGCATGATCCGCAATGATCCCTGGGAGCATCTGGTTCCCCCGGCGGCGGCCTGGCTCATGAAGGAATGGGACGTGCCCGGGATGCTGCGGCGGGGGGCATCCGGAGTTGACAATATATCAAAAAATGATAGGTTTTCTGCATGAAGTGGACGGTGGTGTTTTCCAAAAAAGCGGCCAAGCAGCGGGACAAGCTCCCCAAAAGGATCGCGGACCGCCTTGCGCTTTTGGGTTTCGCCATTGAGGCCGACGGGCCGCTCCAGCCCACAATGCCGCATTTCAGCAAGCTGTGGGGCTGGCCTGGCGAAGTGTACCACTGTCATCTGAACAAGAGGCGGCCGACGTATGTGGCGGTTTGGATGGTTGAAGACCGCATGGTGAAACTGGTGGAGGTGATTTATGTTGGAACTCACGAAAAAGCCCCGTACTGACGGGCTCGTGGAGATTTGCGCGGTTGTTCCCGAATCCAGGGTGAATGCCGTGTCGCGGGCCATCGAATACGCCGTGGGGCCGACGACGCCCTTGCGGGAGGTCTTCCCCGACTCGACCCCTGGTTCACGCCTGCGCAGCGCGCGTGAGCTGCGCGAATTGACCCAGGCGCAGCTTGCGGGGCGTCTCGGGGTGAGCGCCCCGAACGTCTCGGCCATGGAGCGGGACCGGCGTCCCATCGGCAAGGCCATGGCCAAGAAGCTCGGCGAGGTTCTGGAATTCACCTATCATGTCTTTTTGTAGTCTGTTGCCGCCACAGCGATCATATGCCGCCGTGGTCCGGCGTTTCCCGGGCTAATAGACCTTGCGCCGGGAAAACCCCTCGCCCAGCACGTTGAAGGTGTTCTCCACCACGAAAAAGGCGTTCTTGTCCCGGGCGAAGACCAGCTCCTCCAGGCGTTTGATCTGCACCGTGTCGGTGATGGTCAAAATCACCTTCTTGGGCTTGCCGGTATAGGCCCCGCGCCCGTAGAGGAATGTGGAGCCCCGGCGCAGCACATGCACGATGTCGTGAGCGATCTGCTCGGAGTGGTCGGAGATGATCAGCACCATCTTGCGCTGGTTGAAAAGCGACAGGAAGTATTCCATGACCGTGGACGAGACAAAGGAGAGCACCAGGGAATATAGGATCAGGTCCGTGTCGTAGAAGAAAAAACCAACGGAGAAAAGAACCAGGTTGTAATAGAAGTTGAACTGCCCCACGCGCAGGTTCCATTTCTGGTTCAGCGCAATGGCCACGATGTCCGTGCCGCCCAAAGATCCAAAGGACCGCAGGGCGATGCCCACCCCGGCCCCCATGACCGCCCCGCTGAAGATGGCCGCCAGCATGGGATCGTCGATGCCCGCCCGAAAGGTCACCATGTCCATGAAGACGCTGAGGGCCGCCATGCCGTAGAGGGTGTAGAGGATGAAGCGGCGGCTTAGGCTGAACCAGCCCACAAACATGAGCGGCACGTTCAGGGCGAAATACCACGAGCCGATGCCCAGGCCCCCCACGAGATAGTAGAGAAGCAGCCCCAATCCCGAGACACCGCCGGAGATGAAGCCGTGCTCCACGGCGATGGCCTTGACGCCGATGCTGAAGATGAGCGCGCCCAGGGTGATGAGCGCCACGTTTCGGGCTACGGCGAGAAGGGGATTGTCCAGGAACCGGCGAATGGTCATCCCCCGCACCTATCGTGGCCGGGCCGGGAAAGCAACTGCGCCGGAGAAATCAGGCAGAGGGCTTCGGGCGGGCGAAGCGGGCCAGCCGTGCGGGATGCGGCGGGATCACGGCGCTGCACCCGTCGCAGGCCAGGGCGTAGCGCATGTCCTCGATCCAGGTCCGGCGGTACATGGCGTCGGTCAAAAAACGTTTGGCCAGGGACAGGGGCCGGGAAAAGACGTCCATGACCGGGCCGAAAAGCTCGGAAGGATCGCGGAAGCATTCCCAATCGCAGCGGTCGCAAAAGGGGGTGGCCGCGATCCTGGCCGGGTCGAAATCCGAAAACAGCCCCATGTCCTCGCCGCCCCGGTAGCCGCAGGGGAAGATGTGTCCCCGGGCCGCGTCCATGAAAAAGAAGTCGATGCCGCCCCGGCAGGGGTAGTGGCCGTTTTGCGGCCCGTCGCCGTAGTGGCGCATGAGTGAGAGCAGGGAACTGCGCGGGGTGAAGATGCGCAGCCTGCCCCGGTATTCCGGGATGACCTCGAAAAGGGCGGCAAACAGCGCGGCTTTCTCCTGGCGCGAGAACCGGATGAAGTCGTCGGCCGAGGTGGCGGCGTAGACCGCCTCCGCCGCCGTCACGGTCGCGGTTGCCTTGTCGTCTCCCGGCGGCGGGGATTCCTCGGCGCTCATGGGATAGCAGGCGTTGACCGTGGTGAATCCCAGCGACTCCACAAAGGTGTAGAAGCGGCGAAAGGCCCCTTGGAAATGGGCGGTGAAGGCGGCGGCGGCGAAGGCGTCGGGGCGGTGCGGGTCGTGGGGCGGCGGCGCGTCGTCGCCGTCCGGGGTGCGCCCTCCCGTGTGGCGATTGATGCCCAGGTTGGCGGCCGGATACAGGCCGTGGGCGTGGAAGATGGGCAGGGCCTTGGCGATGCCGCGCACCACCCCGGGCAGACCCCGGTTGGCCTCATGCAGATCGGCCTCGGCGCTGTCCAAGCTGATCCAGAAGGCGTTGAAGCCGCTGGCCAGCAGGGTGTCCGCCAGGCTGGCCACCCGCGCGGCGAAATCGGGACGTTCGTGGTCCCGGAAATAAAAACCGTTGGTGCCCGTACGCACGTAGCGAATGCCCGCCTCACGGGCGCGCCGGGCCAGGGGGGCGATGTCGTCCAGGCACAAGAGCGGCTCCCCGCCGGTGAACGAGATGGCGGCCACGCCCCGGGCGGCCATGGCCTCGATCTGGGGGGCGAGGAAGTCCGGGCGCAGGGTGGAGCGCTTGAACCGGTTGCCCGTGCGCATGCCGCACTGCACGCAGGAGGCGTTGCAGCGGTCGGTGTACTGGATCACCACCTGGCCGGGGATGCGGCCCCGGGCCAGGCGGCCCAGGTCGGACAGGGTGACGGGGCGTGGGGACTTCGGGTGGGCGGCGTGTGCGGTCATGGTCAGGGAGGATGCCCGGGGCATATGGCGGTGGCGTGGCGCGGCGGTGACGCGGGAGTGAAGACGCGGCATGTCCTTGCGGGAGACCGGAGAAAAGGTGTAGTCCAAGGGGCCGAAGGCAGTTTGGCCGATGCCGGAGTAGCGTGACATTTGAACGCCGACGCATGCAACCGGGTGCGGACCCTGTGGAGCCCCTGGGCCTATGGACGATCTGGACGTCATCATTGCCGAGCTTTTCCGGAAATATTTCCATGTGCTGTGGGAAGCGGTCACGGAACTGGCGCACAAGACGTGGCTTGCCTTGTGGGGCGCGCTTTACGACGCGGCGGGCTGGCTGGAGGCGTTTGTCGGGGCTGTCGCCGCCCGGGTGTCCTTATGGCAGGTGACCGGCATGGCCGTGATCGCGGTCGCCGGGCTGTGCTTTTGGATATTTCGCGAGAATTTTTACGTGCGCCGGTTTCGCCATAACATCCATTGGCTGCGCTTTCGCGGCTATCGGCCCATGCTGGTGGACTATCGCCTGGGGGCCAAAAGCGGCCGGGCGGACTTTCTGGGCCGCGAGACGGCCGTTCCCGAGCGTTTCCCGGGACTGCGCATCTTCGACGCCATCCCCGAGGCCTATGTGGTGGTCTTCGGCGCCGGAAACGGCGGCCCGGCCCGCATGGTGCGCACCTATCCCCGCCAGACCCGGGCCGGGCGCGCGGCCATGGTCCGGGAACTCTCGGCCCATGTGCGCGAGGTCGGCCGCTACGTCAATCCGCGCAGCGAGGTGGAGGCGCTTTTGGCCTTCCTGGCGGCCATGGACCCGGCCATGGAGGAATTCGGGCGGTATGGGGAAGGGGAAAAACGGCATGCGGTCTGAACGTCCGGCCGTGGCAGGGGTTTCCACGGCCGGACGGACGCAAACAGGGTCACATGGTGTTGGCCCGGTTGACGCAGGCCACATAGACGGCGTTGCAGTTCATGTTGCACTGGTCCCGATACCCCCCGTAATACGAGGTGTTGCACATCTGGGCGCAGTAGGCCTGCTCCTGGGCGCACTGGGCCAGGGCCTGGGCGCGCCAGCCGCCGCCGGGGCCATATCCGGGTCCGGGAGGACGGCGCGCGCCGGGCGGGGG